>DMZZ01000100.1:0-15463 GCA_003484805.1 Comamonadaceae bacterium
AAGCACGACAAGCACGAAGCCGCAACGGGTGACGATGCCGTCACCGACGTGGTGGCGCCGACGACAAGGCCAAGGAAGGGAAGTACACGGCGTTCTACGCCGAGTTCGGCGCCGTGCTCAAGGAAGGCCTGGGCGAAGACTTCGGCAACCGCGAGCGCCTGGCCAAGCTGCTGCGCTTCGCCAGCACCACCAGCGACAGCGTGAGCGTGGGCTTTGCCGACTACAAGGCGCGCATGAAGGAAGGCCAGGAGGCCATCTACTACATCACCGCCGACAGCCTGGCTGCCGCCAAGAACAGCCCGCAGCTCGAAGTCTTCAAGAAGAAGGGCATCGAAGTGCTCCTGATGACCGACCGCGTGGACGAGTGGGCGCTGAACTACCTGCACGACTTTGACGGCACGCCGCTGCAAAGCGTGGCCAAGGGCGCCGTGGACCTGGGCAAGCTGCAGGACGAGGCCGAAAAGAAGGCTGCCGAAGAGGCTGCCGAAGCCTTCAAGCCGGTGCTCGCCAAGCTCAAGGAAGCCCTCAAGGACAAGGCCGAGGATGTGCGCGTGACCACCCGCCTGGTCGACTCGCCCGCCTGTCTGGTGGTACAGGACGACGGCATGAGCACGCAACTCGCACGCATGCTCAAGCAGGCCGGCCAGAAGGCCCCCGAAACCAAACCGGTGCTGGAGGTGAACGCCGAGCACCCGCTGGTGAAAAAGCTCGACGGCAGTGTGCACTTCCACGACCTGGCCCACATCCTGTTCGACCAGGCCCTGCTGGCCGAAGGTGGACTGCCGGAAGATCCGGCGGCCTACGTCAAGCGGGTGAACGCCTTGCTTGCCTGAGCGCGCAACATCCTCAACGCCTTGCGCCCTTGAACGGGTGCAAGGCGCTTTTTTGGGTGCGCCCAGCATGGGCGTACACCTGCGGGTGCAAGTCCCGTTGCGAGCTGGTCACAGTGAGCAAAGCGAAGCGCAACTGCATAAGGGTGACCGAATGTGGAGAGGAAGCGTGGAGCATAAATCGCGAGCCGATGAACAAGAACCGCATAGAAGGCGCTGCCAAGCAGGGCGAGTGGGCCATTTACCACGAAGCTCTTGTGACCAAGGCTTTGGTGGCGTAGATGCGGCGGTTGTGCGATGAAGGTGTGCCAAGACTGTCCTGACCTCAAACTCTCGAACCGCCCGGTGCGGACCCGCATGCCGGGTGGTGTGGCAGGGGTGCAGCCGACAATGGCTGCCCCCTATGCCGATCAAATCAGCTTGCGCGCTGTTCGCGGGCCTGGGGCAGGATGCGGGCAACCCCATCAAGCCCTGGCGCTACTCGCAGTTCTGCGAGTAGCGCCAGTTTGCCAAACGCCTCAAGCGCTCCATGCGCCAAGTACACTACTGATGAAAATCGATATTTAATGAACGTTTGTTAAGTAACGTACAAAATACAGGTGATATCCAATGGAGAAGCCAGCTTTCAGGCATACGCGCAAGGAAATCCTCGGGCTGTCAGTTCCGCTCTTCGCAAAGGTCGGATTTGACGGAGTATCGATGCGTGATATCGCGGCTGCTGTGGGTGTGACACCCGCCGCCCTTTACCACCACTTTTCGGACAAGGAGCAGCTTTGTCTGGAGGTGGTCGGCCATGCCTTCACGGAAAAGGTAGGCCCCCTGAAATCCCTGCTGATCGGCGCAGGCGCGCCCTGGAGCCAGCTCGACACGTTCGTCATCCAGTTCACGCGCATGCTCGCCAGGGAGAAGGACTTCCGGCGCCTGATGCAATGGGTGCTGCTCGACAGCGATGAGCCGCGCCTGCAAAGCCTGATGGACTGCATCTTTCGGGACCTGTTCGACGCGCTGCATGCGCTCGCCAGGGAACTCGCCCCGGGCGGCGACGCCCATCTGCTGGCGATCTCGATCATCGGCCTGGTGAACTACCCTTTTGAAACCCGGTCGGTACGACGCTTTTTGCCGGGCTACCAGCCCCGGCACGAAGACCCCGAGTTCATTGCGCGGCATGTCATTGACCTGCTGCGCAACGGTCTTGGCGCGAACCACGAGGAAAAATCAGAGCAATGCCCGGCCCAGGGAAAACGTGCGGAGCAGACGTTCCTGCTCCATGACTGCAAGGAGAAAAAACGATGAAATTGAAAACAGGTCTGATCTTGTCGGCACTGGTCATCGGCGCCAACGTACAAGCGGCGCAAGACACCGCAGCCAAGTCGGCCGAGCCGACCAAGGTATCCGTGCTGCAAAAAGCGGAAGAAGGTGCGAAAAAAGCGGCAGCAGAAGCCAAAGAGGCGACGCACAAGGCTGCAGAGGCCGCCCAGCGGGCCGCGGAAAAGGCCGAGCAGGCCATCAGCGACACCTCGCAAAAAACTGCGGACGCTGCCCGGCACGCGGCGCGGGAAGCCGATGAAGCCGCTAAAAAAGCAGTCCGCAAGACGGCAGAGGCCACTAAAAAAGCGACCGTAGCCACCAAAGAGGCCGCCCAAAAAGCCGAGGAAGCGGCCAGAAAAGCAGCGGTAGCCACCAAAGAGGCCGCTCAGAAAACAGGGGAAGCCGCCAAAAAGGCTGGGCAGTCAAGCAAGGAGGCCGTGCAAAAAGCGGCCGAAACCGCACGGGACGCCACGCAAAAAGCCATGAAAGCCACCCGTGAGGCGGCCGACAGGGCGCTTGAAGCGACCAGGGAAACGGCGCAGGACATCAAGGATGCCGTGACGAAATAAGCCTTTCCGGGCGGGCAGACTGGCTGCCCGGAAAGCTCTCACGTCGCTGTGCTTCCGTCTTTCATTTTTATCACTGATCGAGAGGTTTTCCATGTCCGAATCCAACAAACCCGGCACCACGAGCAAAGACAAACTGATCGCCGACCTGAAGCAGATGCTTGCCGATACCGATGCACTGCTGCAGGCCACCACCGGTCAAGTCAACGAAAAAATCACCGGCTTGCGCACCCGCCTTCAGGAAAATCTGAAGACGGCGCCAGACCGGCTGGCCGAGTTCGCAGCCGCGGACGTCGATGAAACCAGACAAGACATCCGGGACGCGCTGCAGAAAATCTCGGACGCGACCACCCAGGCGTCCGAAGCGGCCAGTGAAGCGGCGCAAAAAGCCGAGGACTCGGTCAAAAAGGCAACCGAATCCGGCAAAGAAGCGGCACAGCACGCCGCAGCAGCCGCCCAGCACACCCTTGCCGCCGCCAGAGCGGCTGCCGACAAGGCGTTGAAAGCGATACAGGATTGGATGCGCTGAAGAAAATGTCCCGCCCCCAGGACGAGGAGCGCTGATGCTGTGGCAGACACTGACGACAGTGCGCGACCTGGGCCGCCTGCACGACATCGCCTCGATCCTGATCCGCTACGGCTTTGGCGACATGGTGCGCCGGATGGGGCTGGCCGATGCACTGGAGCGGGCCGGGCGGGCGCTGCACTGGAACGAAGCGCAGGAACTGGCGCATCTGGAGCCGCCCGCCCGGGTGCGCCGGGCGCTGGAGGAATTGGGGCCAACTTTCGTCAAGCTCGGCCAGGTGCTGGCCACCCGCATCGACCTGTTCGAGCCGGAATGGATCGCCGAATTCGGCAAGCTACAGGACAGCACACCCGCTGCTCCCTGGGCCGACATCCGTCAGCAACTTTGCGAAGACCTGGGCGCGCCGCCCGAGGAGGTGTTCGCCGCATTCAACCCCGAGCCGCTGGCGGCCGCCTCCGTCGCGCAGGTACACCGCGCGCGCCTGGAGGACGGCAGCGAAGTGGTGGTCAAGGTGCGCCGGCCCGGCATCCGGCCGGTCATCGAGGCCGACCTGCGCTGGCTCGCCAGGCTGGCGCAACTCGCGGAAAAGGAAAACCCGGAACTGCGCGCCTTTCGCCCGCAGGACATGGTGCGCCAGTTCACCCAGTCGCTGCGGCGCGAACTCGACTTCGTGGGTGAATGCCGCAATGCCGAGCGCATCGCGAAAAATTTTGCCGCTTACACCGACCCGGACGATCCCGCCAGCGCTGCCGCCACGGTCACAACCGGCGCCGCAACCGGACTTGCGGCCGATGCTGCGTCCGAACCACCTTCCCCGCCCGCCTCCCCGATCATCCTCATCCCCCGCGTCTACTGGCAATGGAGCGGCGAGCGGGTCTGCGTGCAGGAGTTCATGACCGGCATTTCCGGGCGCCAGCTGGCCGCCGTCGACCAGGCCGGCCTCGACCGCAAGGTTCTGGCCCGGCGCGGCGCGCGCGCGGTACTGAAGATGATCGTGAAAGATGGTTTTTTTCACGCCGACCCGCACCCCGGCAACGTGTTCTACCTGCCCGGCAACCGCATCGCCTTCATCGACTTCGGCATGGTGGGGCGACTCACCGAGGAGCGGCGCGACCAGTTGATGCGCCTGCTGCTGGGGCTGGTCAAACGCGACTCGCGGCACGTGGCCGGCGTGATGCTGGACTGGACCGGCAACGGCGCCACCGACGAAGACGGCTTGCTGCTGGAAATCCAGAACTTTGTGCAGCAGTACCACGGCGTGGCACTCAAGCAGTTGCGCCTGGGCGACATGCTCTCCGATCTGGTGGCCATTTTGCGGCAGCACCAGCTGGCCTTGCCGTCCGATCTGAGCCTGCTGGCCAAGGCCTTCATCTCGCTCGAAGGCATGGGCCGCGAACTCGACCCCGACTTCGACATGGCCAGCGAGGCGAAGCCCCTGCTGGAACAGGCGCTGCGCGCACGCTACGCGCCCGACGCCATCCTGCGGCGCGGCTGGCGCGAGGTCAGGGAGACGCTCGCACTGGTGGCCGGTCTGCCGCAGGACCTCTCCCGGCTGCTGCGCGCAGCGCGACGCGGGCGGCTGGAAATCCACATCGACATCACGCACCTGACGCGCGTCGGCAACCAGCTCGACAACGCCGCCAGTCGGCTGACCGTCGGCATCGTCATCGCGGCGCTCATCATCGGCTCCTCCATCGTCATGACCGTACCCGGTGGCCCCACCTGGCTGGGGCTGCCCTTCTTCGGCCTGCTCGGCTTCGTCGGCGCCGTCATCGGCAGCATTTGGCTATTGCTCTCGATCTGGCGCAGCGGGGACAAGGAATGAGCGGACCGCAGACCTGGGGCGCGGACCCGCTTATCGTACTGGCGCTGGGGGCCGCATTCACCCTGCTGGCTGCCCTGGCATGGCTTGCGCTGCGACGCGGCCGGGCGCGGCGCGGGGCGGTGGACGCACCGGCGGCGGGCGATGCCGGGGCTGCCCAAGCCCGCAAGATCGTCATTTTCTACTCGTCCATCGGCCACGGCCACATCAGTGCCGCGCAGGCCATCGAGCAGGAAATCGGCCGGCTGGCGCCGGGCGCACGCGTGGTACTGCAGGACATCCGCGAGTTCATGCACCCGCTCTGGCGCTGGGTCGATGAGCGGCTCTACTGGTTCATCGCCGGCAATCTCCCGGAAAGCTTCGACGCGCTGTTCCATGCCCTGCAGGCGCGCGGCAAGCGGGTGCCCTCGCTCGCATGGCTGTCCAGCGACTACCCGCAAGACAAGGTGCGCGCCTTCCTGGAGGCGCAGGCGCCCGACGCGATCCTTGCCACGCATTACGGGTCGGCGCAGGTGCTCGGGACCTTGCGCGAGCGCGGGCTGCTGGCGCAGGTGAACATCGGCTGGCTGCACACGGACTTCTTCGAAGGCTATTTCCCGCGCATCTCGAAACGGATCGACCGCACCTTTCTCGCCCACCCCGAGCTGGAAGCGCGCTGGCTGGCGGCGGGTGTTCCGCCCGAGAAGGTCACCACCAGCGGCATGCCGGTGCGCGTGGCGGCCGACGACGGCGGAACCCGGGAGATGGCGCTCACGGCCTTGGGTCTCGCCCCGGAAGTGCCCACCGTGCTCATCACCTCGGGCAAGGAGGGGGTGGGCGACTACACGCTCGTGGTGGAGAGCCTGGCCCGCCACCACGCCGGTGCCGTGCAGATCATCGCCGTCTGCGGCGCCAACGCGCGGCAGCAGGCGCTGCTGAATGTGTTGCGGACGGCGCTGCAAAAGCGCCGGCCGACGCCGGTGACGCTGAAGGTCTGCGGCATGGTGCCGCACGCCGACCTGCTGGCCTGGATGCGCATGGCCGACCTGTTGATCACCAAGGCCGGCGGCATGACGCCGGCCGAGGCCTTCGCCGTGGGCACGCCCACGATCCTGCTCGACGTGGTGAGCGGCCATGAGCGGGAAAACGCCGCCTTGTTCGTCCGGCTGGGTGTGGCCGAACTGGCCGACACCCTGGCGCAGGCGGGCGAGCTGGCTGCCGCCGTGCTGGCCGACCCGCAGCGGCAGGCGGCAATGCGCCGCGCCCAGCGCGCCTTTCACGACAGTGCCGACCTCGGGCGCATCGCCCGCTTCGCGCTCGACCCGGCCTTGCCCGCGCCTGGCCTGCCGCCGGACTTCGGCGCCGAACACGGCAGCGCCGTCACCGACATCGACGCGGCGCTGGCGCGGCTCCAGGCCGAGACTCCCTGCGACATCGAACTGCTGCTGTCCTACTCGACCGCCAAAACGCCGCAGCGCGTGGTGCTGGAAAACCCGTTCGGGCACATTGCCATCCGCGTCGACGCCACCGTCTACAGCGCCAACTATATTGCCGTACCGGGACACGACCCGAACCTGCTGCAACACGTGACGCTGGCCGACTACCTGTACGGCGTGCAGCCGCTGTCGCCGTCGCAGGTACACACCAACACCTACGGCATGGCCTATGGCCGTGAAACACTCGGCTTGCGGGTGGCGGGCGTGACGGCACAGCGCAAGGCGGCCATGGTCGCCGAGGCGCACCGGATCGAGGGCGAGTTCCGGCAAGGCCGCCTGCTGTGGGATCGCAGCGAGTTCAATTGCGCCGACGTGGTGGTGCGCATCCTGCACGCGGGGGGCTATGAGCGCACGCTGCTCTTCGGGCGGCAGTGGCTGCCGCGCATGCCGCTGGACATTTTCGAGGAGGCACGCCAGGCTTGCGAGGAAGACGCTTCCTTGCGCATGGAGCTGGTGGCCTACCGGCAGGTGCCGGGCGCCCAGGCCGCCTATCGCTTTTCGCGTTTTCCGCTGTCGCTCGGGCAACCGCTGCGCTCGGTGGCCCGGGCGCTGCGCGAGGCGCCGCAAGAACCCCTCGAAGCGGCCGCGACCAAACAGTTGACCGGTTATTTCGGTTACCAGCAACTTTATTTCGAGGACCTGCGCGGCCACGGGTCTGGCGCCCAGGCCGGCGATCCGGCGCATTTCAGCCGCGTGCAGCGCAGCCTGGCCGACGCCCTGGCGACCGACCTGCGGCGCCTGCTGGCGGTCCAGGCCAGACGGCCGCTGCAGGAGATCGGGCGCCTGGGCGAGCTTGACGGCGCCCAGGACATCCGGCGCCTGCTGGAGCGCAGCCTGGCGCTGGCGCGCATCGCCACCGAACGGGCCGACGAGGTGCTGCAAGACCGGGGGGCGCGACGCATGCGGGCGCTGTTCACCGAACTGGTAGGCGAGTACGGCCGGATCGGCGCCTGGCGCATGCGGCGCCAGGAGATCGAGGCCTATCTCAAGCGCTTCCAGGTCTTCGAGGCCGCCGTGGGGCGTGAATTCCCGGCCCGCCCTGGCGCGCGACCCGCGCGGGCCGCAACAATCCGGCGTTCATTGCGGCGCGGTATCCGGCGGCTGTGCCAGTACGTCGGCGGGCGGCGCCGACCCACGGGTCATGGGCCAGACAAGGGGGCCAGCCAATGAACGGACCACAAACCGGCATAGCCCCGGCGGCAGGACTGACGCCGCCCAGGCGGCCCCGGATCGGCCTGGCGCTGGGCAGCGGTTCGGCGCGCGGATTGGCGCACATCGGCGTGCTGCGCGCCCTGAAAGAGGCAGGCATCACGGTCGACCTGGTGGCCGGCACCAGCATGGGGGCGGTCATCGGTGCGGTTTTCGCCGCCGGCAAGCTCGACGGCCTGACCGCCAAGCTGCAAAATCTGGACTGGCAAAGCATCGTCGCCCTGCTCGACCCGGTGTTCCCGCGCTCGGGGCTGATCGACGGTCAGAAAATCGCCGAATTCGTGCGCGTCCATGTGCCCAGCGCCCGCATCGAGGACCTGCTGCTGCCCTTTGCCGCGGTGGCCACCGACCTCATGACGGGCGAGGAAGTGGTGGCCACGGCGGGCGACCTGACCGAGGCGGTGCGCGCCAGCATCGCGGTGCCCGGCATCGTGACGCCGGTGCGCAGCAACGGCCGCATCCTGGTCGATGGCGGGCTGGTCAATCCGGTGCCGGTGAGCGTGGCGCGCGCCATGGGCGCCGACTTGGTCATCGCGGTCGACCTCAACCACGACATCGTGACGGGTCGGCTGTCCCACCCCGCCGTCCACGCCAATGGCAACGGCAACGGCAATGACAACGCCCATACCCCCATCATGGCGCGCCTGCTGGAGAGCCTGCGGGCCATCCATAGCCCGGTGCTGGCGCAGTTCGAGGCCTGGCTGCACAAGGCCCCCCTGGAGCAGCTGCCCGGCATTTTCGAGGTGCTGCTGGCCTCGCTCTACATCATGCAGGCGCGCGTCACCGAAGCCGACCTGCGGCACACCCAACCCGACCTCCTGATCCAGCCGCCGCTGGGCGCGGTGCGCTTAATGGAGTTCGACCGCGCCGAAGAAATCATCGACATCGGCTACCGCAGCGCGGCCGAACAACTGGCCCGCTGGACAGGAACGCCAAGCTATGAATGACACGCATCCCATGAACTTTGCCGAAACCGTGATCGCCGCCGTCCACACCGCCGTGGCGAGCACCCTGACCTGCGAGGCCGCGCCGGTCCGCGGCGCCCTGCGCCTGCTGCTGTCGAGCCAACACACGCCGATCCGGGCACTGGTGACCGGCAGCCTCCATGCGGGGCAGCCGGGCATCGACGTCGGCACGGCGCTGGACTTGATCCACATCAGCCTGCAGCAGTTGCATGCCCACGTTGACGCGACGAGCGGCGCGTCCGCGCTGCTCGGCAACGCCGCCACCGTGCTGGCGGGCGACTACCTGACCACCGGGGCCTTTCGCCTGCTGGTGCGCTGCGCTGACCTGCGCGTCCTGGCGCTGGTTTCCAAGGCGGTCAACCGGGCTTCGGAGCTGGAGGCCACCCAATTGGGCCTGGATCCAGATGCCCGACATGATCCGTCGCGGCTGTTGCAAATCCGGCAGCGGCTGGCGGCACCGCTGGGCGAAGCGGCCGGTGCTGCGGGCGCCACCCTCGCGGGCTACCCGGAGCCGCTCGCCGGCACGGCCCGGCGCTACGGCAAATACCTCGTTTCGAGCCACGTTTTGCAACAGGAAGCCGATGCCATGGACATCTCCGAGGCGCGCACGGCCCTCCATCATGCCGCGCTTGATCTGTGCCGCCAGGCAACGCGGGAAGCGCGGGCCATCGCCACGGCCACAGGCAACGGGCGCCCGCTCGAACTGGCTGAACTGATCGCGGCAAGCCTGGGGGCGAAGGCATCGGCATGCAAACCCCAAATCAGTACATCGACATCATCATGAAAGACCCTCTTGTGGAAAAAAGAAAAAACCGCCTCCTCTACCTGGCGCCGCTGGCGCTGGCCGCACTCCTGGGCGCCTGCGGCAAAGCGCCGGAGGCCCCTGCCGCATCGACGATGACCAGCCGCTCCCTGCCGGTCATGACCGCGTCCACCGGGGCGCCGCTCGAATACACGGCGGTCGGCTCGGTGGTGTCGGACCAGCGCGTCGAGGTCGCCTCACGGCTGAGCGGCCATATCCGCGACATCCTGGTGCAGGAGGGCGACCGGGTGCGGCGCGGGCAGTTGCTGGCCCGCCTGGACGCGTCGGACGTGGAAGGCGGCATCCGCCAGGGCCAGGCGGCAAGCGGCGCGACGGAGGCGGCGCTGCGCGATGCACAGATTGACCTAGAGCGCTTCGAGCGTTTGTTCGAACGCGGCAGCGTCTCGGACAACGAATTGCGCAAGATGCGCCTGAAGTTCGAGGCCGCGCGCGAGGCCCGCAACCAGGCGCGCGCCGGTCTCGACACGGCGCTGGCCCAGCGCGCCTACGCCGAAATCACCAGCCCGGTGGACGGCGTGGTGGTGGCGCGCCACAAACGCGCGGGCGACCTCGCCCTGCCCGGCGCGCCGCTGCTGACCCTGGAGTCCGGCCGCGGCCTGTTATTCGAGACCTTCGTGGCAGAAGACCAGGTTGCCTCCATCGCGGTCGGTAAGCCGGTGCCGGTCAGCATCGACAGTCTGCCCGCGCCACTGCAGGGCACGGTGAGCCGGGTGGTCCCTTCTGGCGACCCGGTCTCGCGCAGCTACCAGGTCAAGATCGCCCTGCCTGAGACGGCGGGGCTGATGCCCGGCATGTTCGGGCGCGCGGCTTTTGCACTCGGGGCAAGCCCGGCGCCGCTGGTGCCCAGGCGGGCACTGGTCGAGCGCGGCGGGCTCACCGGCGTCTTTGTGGTCGATGGCGAAGGCCGGGCGCGCTTTCGCTGGCTGCGCATAGCCCGCGAGTGGCCCGATAAGGTCGAGGTAAGCGCCGGCCTGGCAGCCGACGAGCGTTTCGTGGCGGCGCCTGTGCCCGCTCTTCGTGACGGCGACCTCGTCACCGCAGCGAAGGAGGCGCGATGAGCGACCCCAAGCTCAACAGCGCCGGGCGGCTGGCGGAACTTTTTGTCACGTCCAAGCTGACCGTTTTGTTCATGCTGGCCTGCACCCTGCTGGGGCTGCTGGCCGTGACGCTGACCCCGCGCGAGGAAAACCCGCAGATCGTGGTGCCTGGCGCCGAGGTGTGGGTGGCGCTGCCCGGCGCCTCCGCCGAAGAGGTGGAGGAACTCGTGATCCGCCCCCTGGAAGGCATCGTCAAGCAGATCAATGGTGTCGACCACACCTATGCCACCGCCGTGAATTCCATGGGCGTTCTGATGGTGCAGTTCAAGGTCGGCCAGGACAAGGAGCAGTCCCTGGTCAAGCTCTATGACCGGATTCTCGGCCAGCGTGACCGCCTGCCCGCCGATGCGGGCAATCCGATCATTCGCAGTGTGGACGTGGACGATGTGCCCATCGTCACCGTCACCCTCGCCTCCGAGATCTACGACGACCACGCCCTGAAGCGGCTGGCCGACCGCCTGATGGAGGGGCTGCGCAGCCTGGAGGCGGTGTCCGCCGTTTCCGTCAAGGGCGGTCGCGACCGCGAGCTGCGCATCGAGCTGGACCCGCAGCGCCTGCAGGCCTTCGGCGTGACGCTCGACCAGGTGCGTGCCACCCTCGCCGCGAGCAATGTCGCCGCGCCGCTGGGCACCACGGTGCAGCAGGGACAGAACCAGCAGGTGTTCCTGGACGGTTTTCTGGCATCGGCCGAGGATATCAAGCGCCTCATCGTGGGCAGCCATGCCGGTCGCCCCATCTACCTGGGTGATGTGGCGCATGTGGTGGATGGTCCTCCCGAGGAGCGCAGTGCGCTCAGCCGCTTCGCCTATGGTCCCGCCGATGCCCGCTTTGGCCAGACGCAGCAGCCAGAGCTACCGGCGGTGACGCTGGCTGTGGCCAAAAAACCCGGCAGCAACGCGGTGTTCCTTGCCAACGACGTGCTCGAGCGCGTCGAACAAATGAAGGCGAAGTTCGTGCCGTCGGGGGTCGAACTCGTCGTCACCCGCAACGATGGACAGAAGGCGGATGCCGCAGTGACCGGGCTGATCGAGCACCTGGGCATCGCGATTCTTGCCGTGTTCCTGGTGACCGCCGCGTTCCTGGGTCTGAAGGAGGCACTCATCGTGGGCGTGACCGTGCCGCTGATCCTGGCCCTGACCCTGGGCGCGGCTTACCTCAGCGGCCTGACCATCAACCGGGTCTCCCTGTTCGCGCTGATTTTGTCATTGGGTCTGCTGGTCGATGCCGCCATCGTCGTGATCGAAAACATCCACCGCAACTACAGCCGGCTGGGTGACAAAGACAAACGCCTGGTCACGGTGCAGGCCACCAACGAGATCGGCAACCCCACCAACCTGGCCACCCTGGCGGTGATGCTGGTGTTCGGCTCGCTGCTGGTGGTCAGCGGCATGCCGGGGCAGTATTTCTACCCGGTCGCTTTCAACGTGCCAATCGCCATGGCCGCCTCACTGCTGGTGGCCTATTCGGTGGTGCCGTGGGCGGCCAACCGCTGGCTCAAGCCCGGCGAAGGGCATGATCTGGAAGATCACAACACCGGCGACCGTCTGCATCGCTTTTACCGCGCCGTCATGACGCCGCTGGTCGACCAGCCGCGCCGCCGCCGGATCGCCTTTGCGCTGGCCGCGCTGGCCATTGCCCTGTCGTTGCTGCAGCCAGCGTGGCAGTTTCTGCGCCCGGCGGGCCTGAGCGGGCCGCAATCCTGGTTTGGGGTCGAGTTGGCCATGATGCCAAAGGACAACAAAAACACCTTCAACATCACCCTGGATTTGCCGGAAACCACGCCAGTGGAGACCACCGACCGGCTCCTCCGTGAAGTGGGCACACTGCTGCGCCAACACCCCGAGGTGCGCGATTACCAGAGCTGGATCGGCCAGGCCGGCGTGATCGACTTCAACGGCATGCTGCGCGGCGCGGGTAGCAAGCAGGGCCCCCATGTGGCCGAAATCCGCGTCAACCTGCGGGACAAGACCGAGCGCAGCATGACCTCGATCGCCATCGTGCGCGAGCTGCGCCCGGCGCTGCAGGCTGCGGCCGCACGCTTTCCGGGCAGCACCGTGCAGTTGGTGGAAGACCCGCCGGGGCCGCCGGTGCGCGCCACGGTGCTGGCCGAGATCTACGGCCAGGATCTGCAACAATTGCGCAGCCTGTCTGATCAGGTCAACGCGGCCTTCCGGCAGACGCGCGACATGGTGGAAGTGACCGACTCCGAGCCGCAGGACGTGACCCAGCACCGCCTGACGGTGGACCGGGAAAAGGCCGCCCTGTCCGGGCTGAGCGTGGCCGAAGTAGTCGTCGCGCTGCGTCGTCTGATCGACGGCGAGGAAATGGGCCGGGCCCGCATCGCCGGCGAGAAGAACCCCGTGCCCATCCGCTTGCAAATCCCCCGGCGCCACCAGATCGACCCCGCGCTGCTGGCGCGCGTATCGGTGACCAACCGGCAGGGCCAGCAGGTGCCGCTGTCCGAGCTGGTGCGGGTGGCGCCCGCCCTCGCCGACCGGCCCATCCTGCACAAGGACGGCGAGCGCGTCACCTACGTCGGCGGCGAACTCGAATCCACCGCCCCTGTGTACGCCGTGCTTGACCTTGACCGGCGATTGGACGGCTTGCTGCTCGCCGATGGCAGCCGCCTGACCACCGGCAACCTGCGCCTGAACCCGGTCGCGCCCGACACCCTGGAGGGCCCCCGCCTGCTGTGGGACGGCGAGCTGCGCATGACGCTGGACACCTACCGCGACATGCTGGGCGCGCTGGGGCTGGCGCTCACCTTCATCTTTCTGGTGCTGGTGGCCTATTACCAGTCCTTCAGCCTGCCGCTGGTTGCCATGGCGGCGATCCCCTTGGGGCTGGCGGGCATTTTCCCCGGGCACTGGCTCATGGGACAGCCGTTCACCGCCACCTCCATGATCGGCATCATCGCCCTGGCCGGGGTGGTGGTGCGCAACGCGCTGCTCATCATCGACTTCGTGCTGGCCTATCGGCGCCAGGGCATGGACTTGCGTGAGGCCATTCTGGAGGCGGGGGCGGTACGCCTGCGCCCCATCCTGCTGGTGGCACTGGCCATCGTGCTGGGCAGTGCCGTGATGCTGACCGACCCGGTGTTCGGTGGGCTGGCGATCTCGCTGATCTTCGGCACGCTGGCCTCCACCGCGCTCACTCTGGTCGTTGTGCCCCTGTTGCTTTATCTGCTGCTGCGCTACAAGGACCAGAAAGAAGCCCACCTGACACAAGAAATAACCCTATGAAGCACTCCATGAAAATTTTCCGCCTGTGGCCGCTGGCGGGTCTGGCCGCGGCCCTGCTGGCCGGCCACGCCGCCGCCGAGTCCCTGTCACAAGCATGGGACACCGCGCTGAGCATCGACCGCGGGCTCAAGGCTACACGCGAAAACACCGCCGCCGCGTCCAACCTGCTGGAAGCCGCGAAATCCGCCCGCCTGCCCAATGTGGCGCTGGAGGCGGGCTATACCGCCCTCGATAAGACACCGGCGGCCCGGGCCGAGTTTTTCGGCCAGTCGCTGCAAATGCCGCTGGCGCAAAAGGACAGCGCCGCCTACCGCGCCATGGCGACGCTGCCGCTCTACACCGGCGGGCGCATCACGCGCGGCATCGATGCCGCGACGGCAGGCCTGGACGCGGCGCGGCTGGGCGAAGCCGCCGACGCACAGAACCTCAAACTGCGCGTGGCGGATGCTTATGTCAGCGTGTTGCGCGCCGGCCGCATGTTGAAGGTCACCGAAAGCCACGTCGCCAGCCTGCAGGCCCATGCGCGTGACGTGGGCAACCTGCACGAGCAGGGCATGGTGGCCAAAAGCGACCTGCTCTCGGTGCAGGTGGCCCTGGCCGATGCGCGCCAGCGCCACCTGCAGGTCGCCAATGGGTTGGATCTGGCGCGCGCCGCCTACAACCGCCTGCTGGGGCGGCCGCTGGATCAGCCCGTCTCGCTCGATGAACTTTCGCCCGAGGCGACGACACCGGAGCCGTCCCCCGCCCTGACCGAGCGGGCACTGGCGCAGCGCATCGAACTGGCGGCACTGGCGCGTCAGATCGAGGCGCTGCGCCACCAGGCTGCGGCAGTACGCGGCGAAAACGCTCCGCAGGTCGCGCTGTCCGGCGGTTACGGCTACCAGGAGAACCGCTATCAGGTGCATCAAGGACAATGGATGGTCACCCTGGGGGCCAAGTGGAATCTGTTTGATGGCGGCGTGGCCGGTCACCGCGCCAATGCTGTCGAGCGCCAGGCCGCGGCATTGACGGAGCAACGCGACGAGCTGGCCTCCATCATTGCGTTACAGGTACGCCAGACCTGGCTGGATGTGGAAGAGACCCGAAAGCGCCTCATCGTTACCAAATCGACCATCGCCCAGGCCGAGGAAAACCTGCTGGTGGCGCGCGACCGCTATGCCAATGGCTTGGCCACCCATACCGAGGTGCTGGATGCCGAGACCTTGCGCACGGGCAGCGAGAGCAACCACGCCAATGCGCTGTCTGATGCGGCACTGGCGGGGCTGCGCCTGAAGCGCGCCACGGGTGAACTCTGAATTCTATTGATTCGGCGTAACTACTCCCTGAATCCGTGATCCCGATTCACGCCCCCCGGATTATTGAACCGAATTTGTCAAATTTACATGCAGCACCGAGCCCAAACCCACCAAGCAACGCGCGCCCACACCGCGAGCGTTGCTTGCGCGGGCGTTGGCGCTGCGATTGCGTTGCCAAGGCCACCATTGGCTCACGCTGGCGCCCACCGGGCCAAGGCATGCAACAGCGAGTGGGGGTTGGGCGCAGGTGCCCGAGGGACCTCAGCCAGTGTTCAGCCGCCCATAGTGGCGCTCGAACACCGCAA
>DMZZ01000335.1:0-4314 GCA_003484805.1 Comamonadaceae bacterium
TGCCACAGCACTTTTCGCGAAAAGCTTTAGATTATCGCACGAACGGGGCCATCAGCCACCACGGCGCATCATGTCGAAGAATTCGACGTTGCTCTTGGTAGCTTTCATATTCTTGATCATGAGTTCCATGGACTCGATTTCGTCCATGTTGTACATGAACTGGCGCAGGATGCGGGTCTTCTGCAGGATCTCGGGTGCCAGCAGCAGTTCCTCGCGGCGCGTTCCGCTCTTGTTGAGTTCGATGGCGGGGAACACGCGCTTTTCGTACAGGCGGCGGTTCAGGTGGATTTCGCAGTTGCCGGTGCCCTTGAATTCTTCAAAGATCACTTCGTCCATGCGGCTGCCGGTGTCGACCAGCGCGGTGGCAATGATGGTGAGCGAGCCGCCTTCTTCAACCTTGCGGGCGGCGCCAAAGAAGCGCTTGGGGCGCTGCAGCGCGGCGGCGTCCACACCGCCCGACAGCACCTTGCCGCTCGACGGCACGACGTTGTTGTAGGCGCGGGCCAGGCGGGTGATGGAGTCGAGCAGGATGACAACGTCCTTCTTCAACTCGACCAGGCGCTTGGCGCGCTCGATCACCATCTCGGCCACGTGCACGTGGCGGGCGGCGGGCTCGTCAAAGGTGGATGCGATGATTTCGCCCTTCACCGTGCGCTGCATTTCAGTCACCTCTTCAGGGCGCTCGTCGACCAGCAGCACCATCAGGTGCACGTCGGGGTTGTTGGCCGTGATGGCGTGGGCGATGTGCTGCATCATCACCGTCTTGCCGCTCTTGGGCGGNNCCGGTGATGTTCTCTTCGCTCTTGACGTCGCGCTCCAGGCGCATCTGCTCCTTGGGGAACAGGGGCGTCAGGTTTTCGAACATCACCTTGTGCTTGTTCTGCTCTGGCGAGCCACCGTTGACGGAGTCGAGTTTGTTCAGTGCGAAGTAACGTTCACCGTCTTTGGGTGTACGGACTTCACCTTCGATCATGTCGCCGGTGTGCAGGTTGAAACGACGCACCTGGCTGGGACTGATGTAGATATCGTCCGTGCTGGCAGTGAAACTTGTGTCCGGACTGCGTAGGAAGCCAAAACCGTCGGGCAGAATTTCCAGCACGCCGTCGGCAATGATTTGTTCCCCGGTCTTGGCCCGCTTCTTGATGATCGCAAACATCAGCTCCTGCTTGCGCATGCGGCCGGTGTTTTCGATTTCGAGTTCTTCGGCTTGCTTGAGGACTTCAGACACGTGAAGTGCCTTGAGTTCGTTGAGGTGCATGGAGTAACTCCTGGGCGGAGCGGGTATGAATCTGGGGGGGATGCAGCTACTGCCGATCAGGCTGCTGTTTGCAGCCTTGGCGTGCCTGGGGATCTCAGGCTGGCAACATGCGGGTTGACCAGCGATCCGCGTGAATTATGACAGGAAAAAGGAGTCCGGCACGTCGCCCCGCCAGGGGGGTGTGAACAAGGTTTCGCTGCCGTGTTCACCAAGGGGCCTGACCGGCCGCATTGACCGTGCGCAGCTGGGGCTGTCTGGCGCAGCCCGGCCGCTTTCAGGCCAGTTGCTGGTCGATGAAGGCCGTCAGTTGTGCCTTGCTCATGGCTCCCACCTTGGTGGCGGCCAGTTGTCCATCTTTGAACAGCATCAGCGTCGGAATGCCGCGGATACCGAACTTGGCGGGAACCTCGCGGTTTTCATCGACGTTCATCTTGGCGATCTGCAGCTTGCCTTGGTAGGTGCCTGCCACTTCATCGAGAATGGGGGCAATCATCTTGCAGGGGCCGCACCATTCGGCCCAGTAATCCACCAGCACGGGTGTGTTGGATTTCAGTACGTCGGCCTCGAAACTGGCGTCAGAAAGATGTTTGATGAGTTCGCTTGCCATGCGCTTTCCTTACTTGTGGGGTGCTGGTACGTATAAAGTCCAATCATTGTGACAGAAACAGGCCTGTCCCTGACGGGGGCAAGGCTGTGCAGTGCTATGGCTGTCATAGCAAAAATCGATGAGTCAGGGCACTATTGGCGTATGCAGCCAGCGGCCGGTCTTCTGACTTTTTCTGAATAACACGCCCTGGTGGGCATGGATCCGATACCAATGAATCATTCGATGCTTTCGCAGCAGACATGGCCTTGCGAGGTTGCCGTGGTGGGGGGTGGGCCTGCGGGGCTGATGGCTGCCGAGGAACTGGCCCGTGCGGGCGTGGCCGTGCATCTGTTCGATGCCATGCCCTCGGTAGGGCGAAAGTTTCTGCTGGCAGGCAAAGGAGGCCTCAACCTGACGCACTCCGAGCCGCTGGATGTGTTCGCTCATCGCTTCGGCAGGCACGAGTCCCAGTTGCGGCCCCTGCTGCAGGAGTTCGGCCCGGACCAGATCCGCGAATGGGCAAGGGCGCTGGGTGTCGATACATTCGTCGGTACGTCGGGCAGGGTGTTTCCCGTCGACATGAAGGCGGCCCCCTTGCTGCGTGCCTGGCTGCAGCGTCTGCGCGGCATGGGCGTGCGCTTGCACATGCGCCACCGCTGGTGCGGGTGGGACGATGCGGGCGATCTCTTGTTTCAGGCGCCTTCCGGGAACGTGAAGGTGACGGTGACGGCCGTGGTGCTGGCCCTCGGAGGGGCCAGTTGGGCGCGGCTGGGCTCCGATGGCGCCTGGGTGCCATTGCTGAAGGGCCGTGGCATCGGGGTTGCTCCCCTGCGTCCGTCCAATTGCGGCTTTGATGTTCCGGCGCGAAAGGCTTTGGTCGGCGAGACGCGGCGAGAGTTTCTGCAAGAGATCCTGGGGCATCCTCCGGCGTTGCAGACCGGCTGGACGCCCCATTTTGTCGAGCGCCACGCCGGACAGCCCTTCAAATCTGTCGCCATTTCCTTCACTGCCAGTGATGGGCGCAGTTTCCAGCGCAAGGGGGAGTTCGTGGCCACGGCGACAGGAGTCGAGGGCAGCCTCGTCTATGCCGTTTCAGCGTTGTTGCGTGACGAAATCGAGGCCCATGGCAGTGCCACATTTTTTCTCGACCTGTTGCCTGACCACTCGCCCGAGCATGTTCTGGTGCAGGTGCGTCATCCGCGCGGCTCCCGCTCGCTGTCCAGCCACCTCAAGAGCCGATTGGGGATCGATGGGGTCAAGATGGGAATTCTTCACGAACAACTGAGCAAAGAACAGATGGCGGACCCGGTGGTGCTGGCCCATGCCATCAAGGCGGTTCCTGTCACGGTGGTGGCCACCAGGCCCCTGGACGAAGCCATCAGCACCGCAGGCGGCGTCGATTTCGAGGGGCTGGATGCGCACTTGATGCTTCGGGCGCAACCCGGCGTTTTTTGTGCGGGGGAAATGCTGGATTGGGAGGCCCCGACTGGCGGCTATCTGCTGACGGCATGTCTGTCGACTGGCGTGCGTGCGGGCAGGGGGGCTGCACAGTGGGTGCTCTCACGCCGCAGGCCAGGCCCCTGAGCCGTCGGGCGGGTTCTCCTGTCAGCGCCGCCGCAGTGGGGGAATGGCAATTGCATTGCTGCATTTCAGGGAGAGATGCTCTAAACTGAATCGTATGTGCACCATCGTTCCACTGCGCCCATGAACTCCTCGTCGACGGTGGTTTTTGCCGATCTCTCGGGCAGTACGCCGCTGTATGAGACGCTTGGCAATCAGCGTGCGACCGAAACGGTCATGCGGCTGACGCAGTGGATGGGCGACGTCATGCTGGCCCATGGGGGGCGTGTCGTGAAGAAGCTCGGCGACGGTGTGTTGGGCGTGTTTGGCAGTGCTACCCAGGGCGTTGGCGCAGCCACCGAGCTGCAACGCAGCCACCAGATTCATCTACAGCGCTGGCCCGCGGTGGCCCGTATGGAAATGCACGTCGGCGTGGCCACGGGGGAAGTCCTGGAGGTGGACGGAGATGTGTACGGCGATGCCGTCAATGTTGCTTCGCGCCTGTGCGAGCGCGCTGGTCCGGGGGAGATCTGGACGACCGATGTCGCGGCGCTGGGTGCGGGCGTTGTGCCCGCTGTGCAGTTTCGCAAGCTGGGCGTGTTTGAACTGCGGGGGAAATCCGAGCCGCAGACCATCTACCAGGCCGAATGGCGCGATAACGACAGCCCCGAAATGCTGACCATGCAGGCGGGGTTGCACAGCGCGATTGCCCCGCTGGATTCCTTTTTCGGCACCATCCAGCTGTCATGGCAAGGGGAAAGCCTGAGCTATTCATCGGCCGATGTTCCGGTGCACCTGGGCCGATCCAGTTCAGCGCAACTGTGCATCACCGATCCGCGTGTCTCGCGCATGCATGCCCGCATCGATTGGCACAACGGCGCCTTCACGTTGACGGATGTCAGCAGCTTTG
>DMZZ01000138.1:0-3241 GCA_003484805.1 Comamonadaceae bacterium
TCATGGCGATGGTGCGCGCATGGTGCGCCACCTGCTGGCCGGGGGCGTGGTCGTAGCGGTCCACGGCGATGGTCTCCACGCCCAGGCGCTGCAATGCGATCAGCACCTCCTTGCCCAGCTCGCCCGCGCCGAGCAGCATGACTTTGGTGGCGTGGGGAGACAAAGGGGTTCCAAGGGTGGTCATGGTGGCGCTTTCCAGAAGAATGGGAAATGGGAAAACCTTTACTGCGACAGCATTGTCCCAACGTTCTCACATCAGAAGGTCGCAAGCCCGAACGGCAGCCTTTTGCGCAGTGGCGCGACAGGTTTGCATGGTACGCGGACGCATGCGGGGGCGCCGCCGTGTAACGCTGCGTGCGCTTGCGAACAGACACTACCCGAGACACGCCCCATGCTCCATGCACCCCTTTTCCAATGGAGCACAAGATGAACTACGAAGAACGCGACGCATACGGCATGTACAAGCTTTCGGGCACGCCAGGCGTCGGTCCGGACCCCCGCCATGGGCCGGGTCCGCACCTCATGGGCGCAGACACGCTCATCGGCAACGACGCCTACAACAAGGACGGCGAAGACCTGGGCGACGTCAAGGAGATCATGCTCGACCTGCGCAGCGGGCGCGTCAGCTACGCCGTGCTGTCCTTTGGCGGCTTCCTGGGCATGGGCGAGAAGCTTTTCGCCGTGCCCTGGGACGCGCTGAAGCTGGACACCGAGAACAAGCGCTTCACGCTCGGCGTGAACAAAGAACAACTCGAAGGCGCCCCGGGCTTCGACAAGAACCATTGGCCCGACATGGCCGATGGGGCCTGGGAAAAAGGCATCCACGATTTCTATGGCACCCAACCGTACACCGATACCGTGAGCGTCTGAAACCCGCCGGATCGACCGGCGCCCACCGCCCTGCGGCGCGCGAGCGCACAACGGGGGGTGGGCGCTTTTCATTGCGGTGGCAGCCCTGCAAATCACCGCCGCGTTCAGACGGCGCCAGACGGCAGGCGGTCCAGCACAAGCGGCACGCCAGCGGCATCCGCGCGCAGAACCAGCCCCTCGCCCACCGCCGTGTCGCTGCCCACCAGCGCCGACAGCACGAACATGTGTGTCACCCAGACTTCGAAACGGCCGGGCTGGCCGGACACGTCTGCCAGCACCTGACGCAGTTCGCCCAGGTGGGCCTCGTTAGTGGCATCGGCGGCGCCTTGGGGCGACCCCAGCGCCGCCCACACCTGGGTCGTGCCAAAGGCCAGCCTGGCGGTGTCGAGGCATCGGCACCATGGGCTGGAGCGCACCTGTGCCGGCACCAGTGCCTGGGCCTGGAACCAGTGGCCCATGCGCCGAGCCTGTGCTCGCCCTTCTTCGCTCAGGTTGCGCTGGGTGCGGCAGTCACCGATGCGAAACCCCGGCGGGTCGAACGTGCCAGGCGCCAATGCATGCCGAAAGGCCACCACCACGCCGCCAGAGTGGATCAGGTCCCGGGCCTGCGGGTGGGTGGCCCAGGCCGGCCAGGTGGCGCTCAGGCCAGCCCCCAGCAGAGAACGTCGTTGCAACATGCCTACCTCGCGCTGCCGGAATGTCCGTCCGGGTCCTGATGCTACGGTGGCCTGGTGCCAGTGACCGCAGGCAGCGTCAATCCGGCCCGGGCCTGAGGGTTATAGGGAATGGGTATCGATGAACCCCCATGGGGCGGAGAACCGAATCCGCGCGGTGGTGCTGCAAGACCCGGCCCCCCGCAGCACAATACGCCCATGCAAACCGTCGTTCCACCTGCGGCACCCGCCGCAGCATCTTCCACGCCCTCGGTGTGGCGTCCGCCCACGCTCTCAGGGCGTTTCTGGCCGGTGTTCCTGCGCAACCTGCTGGTGTGGCGCAAGCTCGCCATTCCCAGCCTGGTGGGCAACATCGCCGAGCCGCTCATGTGGCTGGTGGCCTTCGGCTACGGGATGGGCGCGCTCGTGGGGCAGATGCAGGTCAACGGGCAGGCCGTGCCCTATATCCTCTTTCTGGCCAGCGGCTCGATCTGCATGAGCGCGATGAACGCCGCGAGCTTCGAGGCACTGTACTCGGCCTTCTCGCGCATGCATGTGCAGAAAACCTGGGAAGGCATCATGAACACCCCCGTGGGGCTGGACGACGTGGTTCTGGCCGAAATGCTCTGGGCCGCCTTCAAGGCGCTGTTCACGGTCACGGCCATCATGGGCGTGATGCTGGCGCTGGGCATCAGCCACTCGCCCAAGCTGCTCGTGGCCTGGCCCGTTCTGCTGTGCGTGGGCATCATGTTCTCCAGCATCGCGCTGATCTTCAACGCGCTGGCCAAGGGCTACGACTTCTTCACCTATTACTTCACGCTGGTGCTCACGCCGATGATGTTCCTCTCGGGCGTGTTCTTTCCGCGCGAGCAGTTGCCGACCGTGGTGCGCCATATTTCCGACTGGCTTCCGCTGACCAATGCGGTGGAGCTGGTGCGCCCGCTGTTCATGGACCAGTGGCCCGCGCACCCCCTGCGCCACGGCCTGGTGATGGTGGTGACCACCGTGGCGGCGTACTGGGTCGCCCTGGCGCTGACACGCAAACGCTTTCGCGCCTGAAAATGCTATTTATTTAATAGCTGTCTGCGCTTGATGGATAAGCGCCAGAAGCTAAAAACACTCAAACATTCAAGCTGCGGCGCACAACAAATCGACCGCTTTTTCGGCCAGCATGATGGTGGGCGCGTTGGTGTTGCCGCTGACAATGCGCGGCATGACGGAGGCATCGACCACGCGCAGCCCCTGCACGCCGCGCACGCACAACTGCGCGTCGACCACGTCGTGCTCGCCCGGGCCCATGCGGCAGGTGCCCACGGGGTGGTAGATGGTGTCGGCGTACTGGCGGATGAATGCTTCGATGTCGGTGTCGGACTCCAGCACCTTCAAGGCGCCATGCCGTGCCAGCGCGGGCTGCGCCAGGATCTCCTGCATGCGCCGGAAGCCATGCACCATGCGGTCCATGTCGGCGCGCTCACCGAGGAAGTTCGGGTCCACCAGGGGCAGCGCCAGCGGGTCGCTGCTGGCGAGCTGCACGCTGCCCCGGCTGACGGGTTGCAGCAGGCAGACATGACAGGAATAGCCGTGGCCCAGCACCGTCTTGCGGCCGTGGTCCACCAGCTTGCCGATGACGAAATGTAGCTGCACGTCGGGCGCCGCCTCTGCCGGCTGGATGCGGATGAAGCCCCCGGCCTCGGCAAAGTTGGTGGTCAGCATGCCGC
>DMZZ01000151.1:0-10837 GCA_003484805.1 Comamonadaceae bacterium
CCATGAACGCGCTAAGCTGCTCGCGCAGCGGCTGGTAGCCCTCGGTGGCGCCGTACTGCAGCGCGGCGCCGGCCTCTTCGGTCAGCGCCTGGTCCACGGCCGCGCGGATGCCGTCCACGTCGAACATGGCGCTGTCCGGAAAGCCCCCGGCAAAGCTGATGATGCCGGGCTTGCCCAGCAGTTTGAAGAGTTCGCGGATGGCGGAGGTTTCGACGTTGTTCAGGCGGTCGGCGAATTGCATGGCGTGGAGTTCTGGTTGGCAGGAGACTGCACATTGTCGCCAATCGGAATGCAGGTTTCCTGCATCCGGGCGCCCATACCCCCGGCAGGCGCTCTGCCCCTACACTGCGCGGCATGAAAACCGCGCAGATCGAACCCTTCTTCGCCACCCTCAAGGCCGCCAACCCGATGCCCAACACCGAGCTGGAATACACCAGCGTGTTCGAGCTGCTGGCCGCCGTGCTGCTGTCGGCCCAGGCCACCGACGTGGGCGTGAACAAGGCCACACGCAAGCTGTTCCCGGTGGCGAACACGCCGCAGGCCATCCTGAGCCTCGGGCTCGAAGGGCTGGAGGGCTACATCAAGACCATCGGCCTCTACAAGAGCAAGGCCCGGCACCTGCTGCAGACCTGCCGCATCCTGATGGAGCAGCATGGCGGCGAGGTGCCGCGCACGCGCGAGGCGCTCGAAGCCTTGCCCGGCGTGGGCCGCAAGACGGCCAACGTGGTGCTCAACGTGGCGTTTGGCCAGCCCACCATGGCGGTGGACACGCACATCTTCCGCGTCAGCAACCGCACCGGCCTGGCCCCCGGCAAGACCCCGCTGGCGGTGGAACAGCAGTTGCTCAAGCGCGTGCCGCCGCAGTACGCGGTGGACTCGCACCACTGGCTCATTTTGCTGGGCCGCTATGTGTGCCAGGCACGCAAGCCGCGCTGCTGGGAATGCGCCGTGGCGCCGTACTGCGACTACCAGCCCAAGACCCTGGCGCCCTGAGCGGATAAGCACCGCGCCGCCACCGGGCGCGCGAGGCGTGTGCACAATACCGCCCTTTTTGCCCCCACCGAAAGAGGTCACACCATGCCCGCACTCCATTTTGTCCAGCAAGGCCAGGGGCCTGTCGTCGTACTGAGCCACGCCCTGGGCTGCGACCTGCAGATGTGGGATGGCGTGGCCGCCGCCCTGCAAGACCGCTACACCGTACTGCGCTACGACCACCGGGGCCACGGCCAGTCGCTTGCCACCGGCGGAGCCTTCACCATGGACGACCTGGCCGACGACGCGGCAGAACTGATTCGCCAGCAAGGCTGCGGCCCGGTGCACTTTGTCGGCCTGTCGATGGGCGGCATGACGGCGCAGGCGCTGGCCGCACGCCACCCCGCTTTGGTGCGCAGCATCACCATTGCCAACTCGGCCAGCCACTACGACGCAGCCGCCCAGGTCGCCTGGGCCGCACGTGTCAGCACCGTGCTGGCGCAGGGTATGGAGAGCATCGCCGACGGCGCCCTGCAGCGCTGGTTCACCCCCGAGTTCCGCGCCGACGCGCATGGCAGCGCACGCGTGGCGGCCCTGCGTGCGGTGCTGGTGGGCACCGCCCCCGCACCCTACGCCGCCGCCTGCGAGGCCGTCGCCAACATCGACCTGGAAGCGGGCAACCGCCGCATCACCTGCCCGGCGCTGGTGATTGCCGGCACGCGCGACGAGGCCACGCCACCCGCCATGTCCGAGGCCATCGCACGCTCGATTACCGGTGCCGAACTGGCCTCGCTGGATGCCGCCCACCTGAGCGCGGTGGAACAGCCGCAAGCCTTTGCAGACACCGTTGCGCGGTTTCTGCAACGCCTCTGACAACTCCTGAAAAAATAGCTGCCTGCGCTTGCTGCACAAGCGCTGCGGCCTGATTTGATCTAGATTTACCCAGACACAGCTCCCGGCAGGTGGTCGGCCGGCCGCAGCAGCGCCGCAAACTCCAGCGCGGCCTGCGAACGCCCGGCGCCGCGCCGCCACAGAATGCCCGCGTGGCGCAGCATTTGCGGCGAATGCAGCTGCACGGCGTGCATGTCGGGCGCTTGCAGCGCAGCGCGCTCGGGCACGATGCACGCCAGGTCGCCCCAGCGGCACACCTCGATCAGGCCCTCGACCGACTCCATCTCCACCCGCACCTGCGGCGCCACGCCGGCCTGGCGCAGGCTGTCGTCGATCAGGCGGCGCGTGGCAAAGGCGCGCGGCAGCAAGGCCAGCGGCACCTGCGCCAGCGCCTTGAGGGCCAGCCTGCTGCGCCCGGCCAGCGGGTGGCTGCGGTTCACCACCAGCTGCAGGTGCTCGGCAAACAGCGGCTCGGTCTCGATGTCGTCGCGCTCGGTGGGATAGAACGCAATGCCCACGTCCAGCCGCCCCTCGACCAGCAGCTCTTCGATGGGGCCGGCGCGCAGTTCGCGCACCACCACATTCACCCGCGGATAGGCGCTGCTGAACGCCGCCACCGTGGCGGGCACCAGCGTATGCAGAAAGGTCGGGATGACGCCCACCGTGAGTGTGCCCGCCTGCAGCCCCGCCAGGTCGGCCAGCGCCATGCGGCCGGCCTCGATCTCCTGCAGCGCGCGCGCCGCATACACGCGAAACGCCGCCCCCGCCTGCGACAACCGCAGGCCGCGCCCGAGGCGGTCAAACAGCTTGCTGCCCAGCTCGCCTTCAAGCTGGCGCAGCCCGTGCGACAGGGTGGACTGCGTGACAAACAGGTTTTGCGCCGACTGCGTGAGGTGCTGGGTTTCGGCAATGTCGAGAAAGTAGCGCAACTGGCGGATTTCCATGGCGGCCGACCTTTCATTGTTCGATAGCATCGAATGATAAATGGCAAATAAATCATTGGAACGTCATCAAAATTAAATCTAACCTTGCATCTTCTGGCCCCCCGATGGGCCGGCACCCTCCTGACCCGTCAAGAAAAGGTACTCAGCGATGCCCAGCCGCTTCACCATCGAACGCATGCAGGCGCGGATCCTGGACATTCCGACCATCCGCCCGCACAAGCTTTCGTTCGGCTCGATCAGCCGCCAGAGCCCGGTCATCGTGCAGCTGTGGCTCAAGGACGGCGCCTGCGGCTTTGGCGAAGCCGCCACCATCGGCGGCCCCTCGTGGAACGAGGAATCGCCCGAAAGCATCCTGCACGCTATCCAAAACTACCTGGCCCCTGCCCTCATCGGCCAGGACGCAGGTGGCTTTGAAGCCGCGCTGGCGCGCATGGACAAGGCCTGCAAGGGCAACGCCTTTGCCAAGAGCGCCGTCGAGATGGCGCTGATCGACGCCGTGGCCCGCACGCTGGGCCTGCCCGCCTGGCAGCTGCTGGGCGGCAAGGTGCACCAGAGCCTGCCCCTGGCCTGGACGCTGGCCAGCGGTGATGTCGATCGCGACCTGCAGGAAGCCCGCCTGCGCCTGGAGCAAAAACGCCACCACATCTTCAAGATGAAAATCGGCGCGCGCGCGCCGCAGGACGACGTGGCCCATGTCACGCAGATCGCGCGCGGTCTGCAGGGCAAGGCCAAACTTACCGTGGACGTGAACCAGGCCTGGGACGGCAACACCGCGCGCCGCTATTTGCCGCAGCTGGTCGAGGCCGGCGTGACACTGATCGAGCAGCCCGTGGCACAGTGGAACGTCGAAGCCCTCAAGCACCTCACGGCCACGCTCGATGGCGCACTCATCATGGCCGACGAAACCGTGTGCACCCCGCAGGACGCCATGATGCTGGCGCGCGAAAAAGCCAGCCATGTGTTCTCGCTCAAGGTGGCCAAGCACGGCGGCCTGATTCGCACGCGCAAGGTGGCCGCCATTGCCGAGGCCGCCGACATCGGCTGGTACGGCGGCACCATGCTGGAGACCTCGCTGGGCAGCGCCGCATCGGCGCATGTGTTTGCAACGCTGGGCAGCGCGCACCACGGCTGCGAACTGTTCGGCCCGCAGCTGCTGGTGGACGACATCGTCGAGCAGCAGATGCCGATCGTCGATTTCGAACTGCAGCTGCCCGACGGACCGGGCTTTGGGGTCGAGGTTTCGCTCGCCCAGCTCGAACGCTTTGACCGCGCCCGCCAGGGCCGCACCGCCGTGCATGTGGACATGGCGGCACACACCCCCGTTTAATTCCTTTGCTAAATCAAGCGTGAACGCGAAGGCGAAGCGCAGACAGTACTGACGTACGGCAAGCGAAGCCGACAAAGTGCACGTTTGATTTAGCAATGGAAAAAGGAGAACACCGATGCTGTTTCTGGTACGTATGGATGTGAACATCCCGCACGACTTCCCCGTGGAAGAAGCCAACGAGATCAAGGCCCGCGAGAAGGCCTATTCGCAAGACCTGCAGCGCGACGGCCGCTGGAAGAGCATCTGGCGCGTGGTGGGCGAATACGCCAACTACAGCATCTTCGATGTGGCATCCAACGACGAACTGCACCAGCTGCTGCAAGGCCTGCCGCTGTTCCCGTTCATGAAGATCGATGTGACGCCCCTGGCCACCCACCCGTCGGCCATCTGACCCTGTTTGCCCACCCCTCCGGAGACACCCACCATGATGACGAAACGACACGCGCTGGCCCTGCTGGCCTCCGGCCTGGCCCTGGCAGCCCTGCCCGCGGCCCACGCCCAGGCCCCCGCGGCCAGCTGGCCCAACAAGCCCATTCGCTGGGTGGTGCCCTTCCCGCCCGGCGGCGCCATGGACGCCATCGCCCGCACGCTGGGCGAAAAGGCGGGCAAGACGCTGGGCCAGCCCTTCGTCATCGAGAACAAGCCCGGCGCAGGCGGCAACATCGGTGCCGACTTCGTGGCCAAGCAGCCCGGTGACGGCTACACGATGATGATCACCTCCATCGGCATGGCCACCAACAAGCCGCTGTATGGCAAGCTCAACTACGACCCCGTCAAGGACTTCGCTCCGGTGAGTCTGCTGGCCGTGGTGCCCAACGTGCTGGTGACCAACGCCACCCAGCCCGATGTAAAAACCGCCAAAGACGTGATTGCCGCCGCCCGCAAAGCGCCCGGCAAACTGACCTACGCCTCGGCCGGCAACGGCACATCCATCCACCTGGCGGGCGAAGTGTTCACCTCGCTGGCCCAGGTGGACATGCTGCACATCCCCTACAAGGGCAGCGGCCCGGCCGTGTCCGACCTGCTGGGCGGCCAGGTCAACTACATGTTTGACAGCATCACCTCGGCACGCCCGCACATCGAATCGGGCAAATTGCGGGCCCTGGGCCTGACCACCGCCAAGCGCTCCAAAACCCTGCCCAACGTGCCCACGCTGGCTGAAGCGGGCCTGCCCGGCTACGAGGTGTCGCCCTGGTTTGCCGTGTTCATGCCCGCCGCCACACCCAAGGACATCGTCGCCAGGCTCAACGCTGCCCTGCTGGACGCCATGAAAGACCCCGAGGTGGTCAAACGCTTTGAAACCATCGGCGCCGAGCCCGTGGGCTCCACCCCCGAAGAAATGGCCCAGCACCTGGCGCGCGAGTCCGAGCGCTGGAGCAAGCTGATCACCGAGCGCGGCATCAAGCTTGACTGAACCTATCCTCCACCCCTGCCCGGAGACGCCCATGGCCGAACTCACCAAAGAACAACTGCTCGAACGGGTCAACACCCGGAAAACCGCCGAAGGCAACGCCCGCGTGCGCGCCATCACCCAGCGCATCGTGAGCGACCTGTTCCACACCATCGATACCATGGACGTGACGCCCGACGAGTTCTGGAAGTCTATCGAATGGCTCACCCGCATGGGCCAGACCGGCCAGCTCGGCCTGCTCACCGTCGGCCTGGGCTTTGACCGCCTGCTCGACATCCGCCAGGACGAGGCCGACCAGAAGGCCGGCCGCACCGGCGGCACGCCGCGCGCTATCGAAGGCCCGCTGTTCGTGGCCGGCGCGCCGCTGTCCCAGGGTGAAGTGCGCCTGGACGAAGGCGAGCCCAAGGGCGAAGTCTTTGTGATGGAGGGCCAGGTGCTCGACCTCGACGGCAAGCCCGTCGCCCATGCACTGATCGACGTGTGGCATGCCAACGAACAAGGCGGTTACTCGCATTTCTTCCCCGGCATGCAACCTTACGAGCTGCGCCGCCGCATCGAGGCCGACGCGCAGGGCCGCTACCGCTTTCGCAGCTACCTGCCGCCGGGCTATGCGATTCCACCCAACAGCCCGATCTCCGAGCTGTTCACGGCCCTGGGCCGCCACGGCAACCGCCCTGCGCACATCCACTTCCTGGTGGTGGCGCCCGGCCTGCGCACGCTGACCACGCAGGTCAACATCCCGGGCGACACCTACATCGACGACGACTTTGCCTTCGCCACGCGCGATGGCCTGATCGTCGAGATCGAGAAAAACGTGGCCCCGGCCGGTTACGAGTCGCTGGGCATCACCGCCCCGTTCACGCGCTCGCGCTTCAACTTCGTGCTGCAAAAGGCCGTGACCGAAGACGAAGCCCTGCCCCTGACCCGCATGCAACGCGTGACCGGCTGATCGCCGCACCCCGCCGCCGAAGCCCAGCAGCCCACTGCCGCCTTCCCCCGAAGGCGGTTTTTTTTCGCCTGAAAACGCTATGGATTGCGCAGCTGAAAGCGCCTGAATCCACGCCGTTTGATGCCCATTTTTTCTTGAAACTCAAGCCGGTGCGCTGGTCCGGATCAGGTGGTCGAACGCGCTCAGCGCGGCCGTGGCACCCGCGCCTGCGGCGATGATGATCTGCTTGTAGGGCACCGTGGTGCAGTCGCCGGCGGCAAACACGCCGGGCACGCTGGTGTGGCCTTTGGCGTCCACCATGATCTCGCCGAACCGGCTCAGTTCCACCGTGCCCTTGATCCAGTCGGTGTTGGGCAGCAGGCCGATCTGCACGAAGATGCCTTCGAGCGCAATCTGCTTCACTGCGTCGCTGGTGCGGTCCTTGTAAGTGATGCCGGTGACCTTGTGGCCGTCGCCGTTGACCTCGGTCGTCTGGGCGTTGAGGATGACCTGAACGTTCGGCAGGCTGTGCAGCTTGCGCTGCAGCACGGCATCAGCCTTCAGTTCGGGGGCGAATTCGAGCACGGTGACATGCGCCACCACGCCCGCCAGGTCGATGGCGGCCTCGATGCCCGAGTTGCCGCCGCCGATCACCGCCACGCGCTTGCCCTTGAACAGCGGGCCGTCGCAGTGCGGGCAGTAGGTCACGCCCTTGGTGCGGTACTGCTCCTCGCCGGGCACGTTCATGTTGCGCCAGCGCGCGCCAGTGGAGAGGATCACAGTCTTGCTGCGCAGCGTGGCGCCGCTTTCCAGCTCCACCTCGATCAGGCCGCCCTCGGTAGTGGCGGGCGTAAGCTGCTTGGCGCGCTGCAGATTCATGATGTCCACCTCGTAGTCGCGCACATGGCGCTCCAGCGCGGCGGCAAACTGCGGGCCTTCGGTTTTCTGGATGGAGATGTAGTTCTCGATGTCCACGGTGTCGAGCACCTGGCCGCCAAAGCGCTCGGCGGCCACGCCGGTGCGGATGCCCTTGCGCGCCGCATACACGGCAGCGGCTGCGCCAGCGGGGCCACCGCCGACGATGAGCACATCAAACGCCTCTTTGGCGTTGAGCTTGGCCGCGTCCTTGGCAGCAGCGCCCTTGTCGATCTTGCCGACGATCTCGGCCAGCTCCATGCGGCCCTGCGCGAAGCGCTCGCCGTTCAGGAACACGGTGGGCACGCCCATGATTTCGCGCGCCTCGATTTCGCTCTGGAACACGCCGCCGTCAATGGCGGTGTGGGTGATGCGCGGGTTGAGCGCACTCATGAGGTTGAGCGCCTGCACCACGTCGGGGCAGTTGTGGCAGCTCAGGGAGTAATACGTCTCGAAGTGGTAGTCGCCGTCCAGCTCGCGGATCTGCTCCAGCAGGTCGGCCGCTTCCTTGGAGGGGTGGCCACCCACGTGCAGCAGCGCCAGCACGAGGGAGGTGAATTCATGGCCCAAGGGCACGCCAGCGAAGCGCACGCCGCTGTCCACGCCGGGGTTGGTGATGAGGAACGAGGGCTTACGCACGGCCGGGTCGTTCTTCTCGACCACGGTGATCTTGTCCGACTGGGCGCGGATGTCTTCCAGCAGCTCGCGCAGCTCGTTCGACGTGGCGCTGTTGTCCAGCGTCGCCACCAGTTCCACCGGGCGCTGCAGGCGCTCCAGGTAGGCTTTCAACTGGGTCTTGAGGGTGTCGTCGAGCATGGCAAAACTCCTGAATTTTCGATTTATGGGCGTAAAAAAGCCCGGGCGCCAGGCACCCGGGCGTCTTGGTCAGTGCAACTGACGGGGGGCGGCGATCCGCTTAGATCTTGCCGACCAGGTCGAGCGACGGGGCAATGGTCTTTGCGCCTTCGTTCCACTTGGCGGGGCACACTTCGCCAGGATGCGCTGCGGTGTACTGGGCTGCCTTGAGCTTGCGCAGGGTTTCCTTCACATCGCGGGCGATTTCGTTGGAATGCACTTCCATGGTCTTGATGACGCCATCGGGGTTGATGATGAAGGTGCCGCGCAGTGCCAGGCCTTCTTCGGCGATGTGCACGTCAAACGCATTGGTCAGCTGGTGCGTGGGGTCGCCCACCAGCGGGAACTTGGCCTTGCCCACGGCGGGGGAGGTTTCGTGCCAAACCTTGTGCGAGAAGTGCGTGTCGGTGGTGACGATGTACACCTCGGTGCCGGCCTTCTGGAATTCGGCGTAGTGCTCGGCGGCGTCTTCCACTTCGGTCGGGCAGTTGAAGGTGAAGGCGGCGGGCATGAAAATCACCACGGACCACTTGCCCTTGAGCGACTGTTCGGTCACTTCGATGAACTTGCCGTTGTGGAAAGCCTGGGTCTTGAAGGGCTGGACTTGGGTGTTGATCAGGGACATGGTTGCTTACCTTTCTTGGTTGGAGGTGAATACAGGACGAAGTATGGGGAAATTCAGTGAATCAATCCAATCAATTGATTGCATTGAGTGAATATGTTTTAACTATTAACCCGCACTCCCGCCGCGCCCGCAGGCACCTACCAGCGCTGTTCCAGCGCCCGCGCGATGCGGTGGCGCGCCACCGTGGTCTTGGGCACCTTGAACGGGAACCAGCTGCGCACATCTTCCTCCAGCCCGATGCCGTGCATGTAGTTGTAGATGGCTTTTTTGAGCACGGCGCCCAGGGCGTCGTGGTCCACGCCGGTGGGGTCGTGAAAGCCGATGTCGTTCTTGGCAAAGCTCACCGGCGGCAGGGGCACCAGGGTGATGCCGAACTCTTCGGGTGCTTTGCCCACGGGCGAGTGCACGGTGCAGGCAAAGCGGTGAAAAAAACCACTCTGGATGCAGCCGTTGGCAAAGAGTTGACGCACGAACTCCAGCGCGTCCACGGTGTCCTGTACCGTCTGGGTGGGAAAGCCGTACATCAGGTAGGCGTGCACCAGGATGCCCGCGTCGCTGAAGGCGCGGGTGACGCGCGCCACCTGGTCCACCGAGACGCCTTTCTTCATGAGGCCGAGCAGCCGGTCCGACGCCACCTCCAGCCCGCCCGAGATGGCAATGCAGCCGCTGTCGGCCAGCAGGTCGCACAGCTCGGGGTTGAAGGTTTTCTCGAACCGGATGTTGCCCCACCACGAAATGCCCGTCTGGCGCGCCAGCAGTTCGGTGGCCAGGGCCTTGAGGGCCTTGGGCGGCGCGGCTTCATCGACGAAGTGAAAGCCCGTCTGACCCGTTTCACCCACGATGCGCTCGATGCGGTCGGCCAGCACCGTGGCCTCGGCGCCTTCGTAGCGGCCGATGTAGTCCAGGCTCACGTCACAGAAGGTGCACTTCTTCCAGTAGCAGCCCTGCGCCACCGTGAGCTTGTTCCAGCGCCCGTCGCTCCACAGCCGGTGCATGGGGTTGAGCATGTCGAGCAGCGAGAGGTATTGGCCCAGCGGCAGCCCGTCCCAGGTGGGCGTGCCCACGTCGGCAAAGGGCACGTCGGGCTCCATCAGGTTCACGTACTGCACGGCGCCCGCATCGTTGCGCACAAAGGTGCGCACCAGGCGCTGGCGGCCGCGCTGGCCCTGCAGATACTCCAGCAAGGCCAGCAGCGGGCGCTCGCCGGCGTCCAGCGTGACGTAGTCAAAATAGTCGAACACGCGCGGCTCGGTCAGCTCGCGCAGTTCGGTGTTGACAAAGCCGCCGCCCAGCACCGTGGCGATGTGCGGGTGCTGCGCCTTGATCGTCTGCGCAATGCGGAACGCCGCATACACCGAGCCCGGAAAGGGCACCGACAGCAGCACCACATCGGGCGCATGGCGCTGCACGGCATCCAATGTGAGTTCGCGCAGCGTGTCGTCCACCAGGTTGGGGGCCTGCGCCAGCGCCTGCGCCAGCGGCTCGAAGGTGGGCTGGCTGCCCGCCAGCGACTCGGCATAGCGCACGAACTCGAAACGCGGGTCCACCGCGTCGCGCAGCACATCGGCCAGGTCGTTCAGGTACAGCGTGGCCAGGTGCTTGGCACGGTCGTGCAGGCCCAGGGCGCCGAAGGCCCAGCCCAGCGGGTCGCCGCCCTCGTCGTCCACATAGACATCGAGCGAGGCGAAGCGCGGCCCTTCGGGCAGGAAGCTGCGGCCCACGATGCGGTGCGCCAGCGTGCTGTCGCGCCCNNGGCCGACCGTGGCCAGGTAACGCGCTTCCTGCGCCACAAATGCCTGCAGGGCCGGGCTGTGCTTTTTCGCGGGCATGGCGGCCACCCGCCCGGCCACGGCGCGCAGCCCCTCGGGAGAGAGCAACCGCAGCACCAGCGCCAGCGCCAGATCCTCCTGCACGGCGGGAATGCCGCAGGAGCGCAAGAACCCAGTGAGATAGGCCGTGGATGGGTAGG
>DMZZ01000198.1:0-491 GCA_003484805.1 Comamonadaceae bacterium
TCCGCATGGCTTCAGGCCTGAGCTTTCCCATCTATTCGATCGGCATCGGCAACCCTGACCCAGACATCCCCGCAGTCGGTTTTTTTGGCGGCGTCCACGGCCTGGAGCGCATCGGTGCCGAAGTGGTGATGGCTTTTTTGCAGAGCATCATCATGCGGCTGCGCTGGGACACCACGCTGCACCAGCAGCTTGAGCATGTGCGCCTGGTCTTCATGCCCATCGTCAACCCCGGCGGCATGTGGGCGGCCACGCGCGCCAATCCGAACGGGGTGGACCTGATGCGCAATGCGCCCGTGGAGGCCCTGGACCGCGTGCCCTTTCTGATGGGCGGCCAGCGCCTGAGCGCAGGCCTGCCCTGGTTCCGCGGCCACCATGGCGGGCCGATGGAAACCGAGAGCCAGGCGCTGTGCGAGGTGGTCCGCACCGAGTTGCTGCCCCGGCCCTTCAGCCTGGCGCTGGACTGCCACTCGGGCTTCGGCGTGCGCGACCGG
>DMZZ01000198.1:514-3738 GCA_003484805.1 Comamonadaceae bacterium
GACCTGTGGGACTACCTGTATCTGCAGGCCTGTGAAAACACGGAGCGCGTCTTCCTGCCGCTGACGCTGGAGATGGGCTCGTGGATCTGGATCAAGAAGAACCCGCGCCAGCTGTTCTCGCGCAAGGGCATCTTCAACCCCCTGATCAACCACCGCCAGCAGCGGGTGCTGCGCCGGCACCTGTCGCTGCTCGACTTTCTGGCGCGCGCGGCCTGCAGTCACCGAAGCTGGGTGCCCGGCAAAGAACACTCCGAACAACAGCGCGCCCAGGCGCTGGCCGAATGGTATTGAGCACCATGGACACCTGGATCCTGTTGCGCGGCCTGACCCGCGAAGCTGCGCACTGGGGCCGCTTTGCGGACGACTTCCGGCGCGCATGGCCCCAGGCGCAGGTGGTGACGCTCGACCTGCCGGGCAACGGCCAGTTCCATGCACGGCCCAGCCCGCTGAGCGTGCAGGGCATGGTGACGGCCTGCCGCACCGAGCTGGCCCGGCAGGGCGTGCGACCGCCGTTTCGCCTGTTTGCCATGTCGCTGGGCGCCATGGTGGCCACGGAATGGGCCCGCAGTGCACCAGAAGACATTGGCGGCTGCGTGCTGGTCAACACCAGTTTTCGGCCGTTCAGCCCTTTTTTTCACCGGCTGCACCCACGCAACTACGCGGCCTTGCTCGGCCTGGCGCTGCTGCCCCGGTCGCCCGGGCGTATCGAGCGCACGGTCTGGCGGCTGACAAGCAATGCGCCCGAACCGCCCACTGCGGTGATCGATGCGTGGGTGGCCGCCCGCGCCCGGCACCCGGTGTCGGCCACCAACGCCCTGCGCCAGTTGCTGGCCGCAGCGCACTACGGCGCCCCCGCGGTGGCACCCCACCCGCACATCCTGCTGCTGGCCAGCCAGAATGACCGGCTGGTGAACAGCCGCTGCTCGCAGGCCATTGCGCGCGGCTGGCAATGCGACCTGGCGCTGCACCCGCAGGCCGGCCACGACCTGCCGCTCGATGCCCCCCGGTGGGTGCTGGAGCAGGTGCAGCAGTGGCTGTGCCGGGTCGCCGCTGCGAAACACCGGTAGAACCGTGCAGCGCGCCCCGGAGGCGACGCAAAAACACAAATAAAAAAGCTTCCAGCGCTTTCCCATCAAGCGCTGGAAGCTACATTTTTAATAGCGAATCAGAAAATCTGCAGACTGACCCAGTACGCCACGGCCGCCACGAAGGCGCTGGCCGGAATGGTCAGAATCCATGCCCAGACGATGTTGCCCGCCACCCCCCAGCGCACGGCGCTCGCGCGCTGGGTGGAGCCCACGCCCACGATGGCGCCGGTGATGGTGTGCGTGGTGGACACCGGAATACCGAGCATGGTGGCCATGAACAGCGTCATGGCACCGCCGGTTTCGGCGCAGAAACCGCCCACGGGCTTGAGCTTGGTGATCTTCTGACCCATGGTCTTGACGATGCGCCAGCCGCCAAACATGGTGCCCAGACCGATCGCGGCATAGCAGGCCACGATGACCCAGACGGGTGGCGAACTGTCGCTGGCCGAGGTGTAGCCGGTGGCAATGAGCAGCAGCCAGATGATGCCAATGGTCTTTTGCGCGTCGTTGCCCCCGTGCCCCAGGCTGTAGGCTCCGGCCGAAACCAGCTGAAGGCGCCGGAACCACTTGTCCACCCCGCTGGGGCGCGCCCGGCGGAAGATCCAGGCGACGGCCACCATCATGAGCGAGCCCAGCGTGAAGCCCAGCAGCGGCGAGACGAAAATGAACGCCACGGTCTTGAGGATGCCCGCAGACACCAGGGCACCCGCCCCGGCCTTGGCGATCACGGCGCCGACGATGCCGCCGATCAGTGCGTGCGACGAACTGCTGGGGATGCCGTAATACCAGGTGATCACGTTCCAGGTGATGGCGCCGACCAGTGCGCCAAACACCACATGGGTATCGACCACGCCGGGCTGGACAATGCCCTTGCCGATGGTGGCTGCCACGCTGAGGTGGAAGACAAAAATGGCGATGAAATTGAAGAAGGCAGCAAACACCACCGCCTGCCCGGGGCGCAGCACCCCGGTCGAGACAACGGTGGCAATCGAGTTGGCGGCGTCGTGAAACCCGTTCATGAAGTCGAACAGGATGGCCAAAGCCACCAGCATCATCACGACCCACAGGGCGGTTTGTACGGTATCCATAGCGGGACCGCTTCCGGACGGGTCAGGAATTCTCGAGGACGATGCCCTCGATCAGGTTGGCGACGTCCTCGCACTTGTCCGTGATGGTTTCCAGCAACTCGTAGATGGCCTTGAGCTTGATCAGCTCGCGCACGTCAGGCTCTTCGCGGAACAGCTTGCTCATGGCGCTGCGCAGCACGCGGTCGGCATCGCTTTCCAGCTTGTCGATCTCTTCGCAGGTCTTGAGCGCCGCCTCGGCAGTGGCCGGATCGGCCAGCTTGTTGAGCAGCTTGACGGCATCGCGCACGCGCTCGCAGCACTTGACGCTCAGCTCCGTCAGGCGCGTGATCTCTTCCGTCATGTGGCGCACGTCGTACAGCGCCATGGTTTCGGCCGAGTCCTGGATCAGATCGGCCACGTCGTCCATGGTGTTGATGAGCGAGTGGATCTGCTCACGGTCGATCGGCGTGATGAAGGTCTTGTGCACGGCCTTGTTGATATCGTGCGTCACGCGATCGGCGGCACGCTCGGCGTTGTCCACATCCTGGGCATATTTGTCGCGCAGGTGCGGGTCGTTGTAATTGGCGACCAGCTGCGAGAAGGCACGTGCTGCCTCCACGATGCGGTCGGCATGCTGGTTGAACATCTCGAAAAAATTGCCTTCGCGCGGCAAGAGCTTGCCAAACAGCATAGGGACTCCCAAGGTGGTATCAAAAATTGAAAACGTAACGAAACTGTGACAGCTTCGTGAATTGAGGAAGTTTAACCGCACGTTTTGAGCGGTTCCGCACGGTAAGCTGACACATGGTCTGCACAGCCCGTGGGGCAGCGCGACGCGGTGACGCGACACCGACGCGGCCGATCGGGCAGCGGAATCAGGCTCCGCGGAAGATGAAATACACCGCGCCCACCATGCACAGCCCGGCCCAGAGGTAGTCCCACTTGAGAGGCTGTCCGAGGTAGAACACGGCAAACGGCACAAGCACCGTCAGGGTGATCACTTCCTGCAGAATTTTGAGCTGCCCCACATCGAACTGCGTAAACCCGATGCGGTTGGCCGGCACCTGCA
>DMZZ01000103.1:0-5287 GCA_003484805.1 Comamonadaceae bacterium
CATGCATGCGCAAACTGCTGACCACGCTCAACGCAATGGTCAGAACCGGCAAACCTTGGGACCCGTCGCTTCATAGCGCTTGACTTTGAAGACGGTTACTCAGGGGGGTGTTGCTTTCTCCACCGGCCGCGTTGGATCGCTGCACCATTCGCTCCAGCTGCCGGCGAACAGGGCGGTTTTTCCAAGCCCGGCCAGCTCCAGGGCCAGCACGTTGGGGTTGGCCGTCACGCCGCTGCCGCAGTGGTTCACCACGTTGCTGGGGTCGCGCCCGGCCAACAGGACCAGGAACTCCGTGCGCAGCACGTCGGCACTCTTGAAGCGGCCGTCCGGCCCGAAGTTGTCGGTGAAAGGGCGGTTGAGTGCGCCGGGAATGTGGCCGGCCACGGGGTCGAGCGGTTCGACCTCTCCCCGGTAGCGCGGTGTGGCGCGGGCGTCGATGATGGTCTGGCCGGGCAGGCCCAGGTGGTGCTGCACCTGCTGCGCGGTGACCAGCTGGCGCAGGGGGGCGTCCACGCGGAAATGCGTCGAGGCCCGGGGTTGCTCGCTGCCCTGCGCGACCGATCCGCCAGTCTGCGTCCAGGCCTGCAGGCCGCCGTCGAGCACGGCCACGGCGTCGTGCCCCAGCCACTTCAGCATCCACCACAGACGGCCACAAAAGGTGCTGCCATTGCGGTCATACACCACGGCCTGCATGCCATTGGAGAAGCCCACGCTGCCGAGCCAGGCTGCGAAGGCTTCGCGCGTGGGCAGAGGGTGGCGTCCGCCGCAGGCGCGTGGACCCGAACCCGCCGAGAGGGCATGGTCGAGATGGGCATACACGGCGCCCGGAATGTGGCCGCCGAGGTAGTCCTGCTCGCCCGTGGTCGGTGCGGCCAGGTCGAAGCTGCAGTCGAACACCATCAGGGGCTTGCCGCTGGCGGCCAGCGCGTGGAGTTCAGAAGCGGAGATCAGCGTGGTGTAGGGCATGGACGGGTGGCATGAGGAGGGAAAACGCCATTGTGGCCAATTTCCGCCTGCATTCATCCCCACCTTCTCAGTGTTCCTCGGCCGGGGCCCCGGGTGCCGCGCGTGCGCGCAGGATCGTGGCCACGATGCCACTGCCCACGATCAGCACCATGCCGACCCAGCCAATCAGTGGAATCTGGTCGCCGAACAGCAGCACGCTGTAGAACGATGCGAACACGATGCCCGAATACTGCAGGTTGGCCACCACCAAGGTGCCGCGCTGGGTGCGCGCGCTCGCATAGGCCTTGGTCATGCACAGTTGGCCGCCGGTGGCGAGCACGCCCAGGGGCAGCAGCCACAGTGCGGGCCAGCCGGGCCAGGCCGAGGCACCGGTGACGAGCATGGCGGCTCCGCCGGCCACCGCCGAGCCCACGGCGAAATAGAACACGGTGCGCGTCTCCGGCTCGCCAATGCGCGACAGCGCCACCACCTGCATGTAGGCAAAGGCCGAGGTCACGCCCGACATCAGGCCCACCAGCCCGGCGAAGAGCTGCTCCTGGGTCTGGCCGATGCTGGGGCGCAGCATCAGTACCACGCCGGCGAACCCCACCAGCACGGTGAGCACCAGCGGCCCTTGCAACGCGGGGCGCGGGCTGGTGGCCGAGGGGCGCCAGGCCAGCAGTGCACCACCGATGAAGAAGGCGGCGATCCAGACGCTGCTCATGTAGTTGAGCGTCATGGCCGTGGCCAGCGGCAGGTGGGCGATGGCGAAGAACCATGCACCGAGCGACACCACACCGATCAGGCTGCGCCAGGCGTGCATGCCGGGGTACTGCGTTGCCAGCGAAACGCTTTGCGAGCGCGCCAGCGCCCACATCACTGCAATGCTGATGAGACCGCGATAGAACACCAGTTCGGCGGGGTTGAAATAGGCGGAGGCGATCTTGATGCACACGCCCATGCTGGCAAACAGGAACGCGCCCAGCACCATCCAGAGAGCTTGCATAAGATCCGTAGATTGAAATAAAAAAAGCTGCCGACGCTTGTCAATCAAGCGCCGGCAGCTATTGTATTAAGAGCGAGAGAAGTCTGCTGGAGAGGGGTTTCAGCGTGTGGGCACGGCGTCGCCCATCGCCGTGCGGTACCACTCGTGGAAGTGCTGCATGCCGTCTTCCATGGGGCTCTGGTAGGGGCCGACCTCGTTGTTGCCGCGCTCGAACAGGGCCTTGCGGCCCGCGTCCATGCGCTCGCCGATTTCGTCGTCCTCGATGCAGGTCTCCATGTAGGCGGCCTGCTGGGCTTCGACGAACTCGCGCTCGAAGGCCACGATCTCCTCGGGGTAGTAGAACTCCACCATGTTCAGCGTCTTCGTCGGGCTGATGGGGTGCAGCGTCGAGACGGTGAGCACATGCGGATACCACTCGACCATGATGTGCGGGTAGTAGGTGAGCCAGATCGCGCCGCGCTCGGGCAGCTTGCCTTCGCGGTACTTCAGCAGCACCTCGTGCCACTTCTTGTAGACGTCGGAACCGGGCTTGCCGAAGGTGGAGGCCACGCCCACGGTCTGCACCGAGTATTCCTTCTGGAACTCCCACTTCAGGTCGTCGCAGGTGACGAAATTGCCCAGGCCGGGGTGGAACGGGCCGACATGGTAATCCTCCAGATAGACCTCGATGAAGGTCTTCCAGTTGTAGTTGCACTCGTGCAGCTCGATGCGGTCCAGGGCGTAGCCGTCGAACGAGAGTTCGGCACGCGGGCCCATGCCGGCAAGGTCGGACTCGATGTCGCGGCCGTTGTCCTCGAACATGAGGCCGTTCCACTCGCGCAGCTTGTAGTTGTTGAGATTCAGGCAGGGGTCGTGCGCGAAGTGCGGCGCGCCCAGCAACTCACCGCTGGGGCTGTAGGTCCAGCGGTGCACCGGGCAGACGATGTTGCCGCCCGCGCTGCCTTTCTGGTGGTCCTGCAGCGAGCCGCGCCCCTGCAGCATGATGGCCTGACGGTGGCGGCAGACGTTGGAGACCAGCTCGACCTGGCCCTGGGCGTTGCGCACCAGTGCGCGGCCTTCGCCTTCCTGGGGCAGGGCATGGAAGTCGCCCACGTTGGGCACGCTCAGGCTGTGCCCCAGGTAGCGGGGGCCGCGCTGGAAGAGCGTTGCCATCTCGCGCTGGAACAGCGCCTCGTCAAAGTAGCTTGAAACTGGTAGTTGGCTTGCGGCCTGCTGCAGTCGAAGACTTAAATCAGACATGGGTGACCTGACCTAAAGACTCCCCACAGGGAGATGCGCTCGAGGCGCGGAGAGAAAAAAATAAACCGGCAGGGCGCCGGTCTGTAGGGAATGGGATTATAGGACGTGGGGTTATTTCTGTCCCTGCATTCCCGCAGGGGCCATGCGTGTATTCGCCCGTCTTCGCCCCGGACTCCAGCCTCCGAAATGGGCGTGCCTTGGGCCAATGGCCGCCGCGCAAGGGCCGCCCCGCCGCGCTGGCGGTGTCCCCCTTCCCGGATCGCGCAGCGAGCCGGGAAGGGGGAAGGCGCGCAGCGCCACAGGGGGTTGTCCTCGGATCTCAGCCTAAAATCGCCCGTTTCCGCTTTTGCCGCCGCCCCCACCCATGCCCAAACCCAAAACCGCCGATCCGGCCAGCTACGAAGCCGCGCTGGAAGAACTGGAGCAACTGGTCGGCCGCATCGAGTCGGGCCAGATGCCGCTGGACCAGCTTCTGGCCGGTTACCAGCATGGCGCGGCCCTGCTGGCCTTCTGCCGCGACCGGCTCCAGGCTGTGCAGGACCAGGTTCGGGTGCTGGATGAAGGCAGCTTGCAACCTTGGACACAGGAATGAACGGCATGGCAGCGTGGGATCTGCAGGGCTGGAGCGCTGGCCATCTGGAACGCGTGGAACAGGCGCTCTCGCGCTGGGTGGGCGTGGATGCGCCCGCCGGCCTGGGCGACGCCATGCGCTATGCCGTGCTCGACGGTGGCAAACGATTGCGGCCCTTGCTGGTGCTGGCGGCGCGCTCTGCCGTTGCACCCGGCGATGGCGCGGGCCAGCGCGCTGGCTTGGACGAGGCCGCACTGCGCGCCGCCTGCGCGGTAGAGCTGATCCACGCCTATTCGCTGGTGCACGACGACATGCCCTGCATGGACAACGACGTGCTGCGCCGGGGCAAGCCCACGGTGCATGTGCAGTTCGGCCAGGCCCAGGCGTTGCTGGCGGGCGATGCGCTACAGGCGCTGGCTTTCGAGCTGCTCACGCCCGAGGGCGCGGGCGTGCCCGAGCCGGTGCAGGCGCGCCTATGCCGCCTGCTGGCCCATGCTGCTGGCGCGGCCGGCATGGCGGGAGGCCAGGCCATCGACCTCGCCAGCGTGGGCCTCGCCCTGGACGAGGCGCAGTTGCGTCAGATGCACCGTCTCAAGACCGGCGCGCTGCTGCAGGGCAGCGTGGTGATGGGTGCGGCCTGCGGGCATGCGGAGCCTGCTGCGCTCGCGGGCCTGTCCAGCTATGGCGCTGCAGTGGGGCTGGCTTTCCAGGTGGTGGATGACATCCTCGATGTGACGGCAGACTCGGCCACCCTGGGCAAGACGGCTGGCAAGGATGCCGCCCAGGACAAACCCACCTATGTTTCGCTGCTGGGCCTGGAGCGCGCGCAGGTCCATGCCCGCGAACTGCTGGCCGAAGCCCATGCCGCGCTGGCGGCCAGCGGACTGCCTGACACCCGCGCCCTGGCGGCACTTGCGGACATGGTGGTGAGCCGCTCGCACTGACGCCGATGCGCCGTTTGGTATAAATTCGGCCTCTTGCGCTTGCCGGTCAAGCGCAAGAAGCTACAAAAAACATAGCAATGTCCACAAACCCCTTTCCCCTGCTCCAGAGCGTGAACGACCCGGCTGATCTGCGTCGCCTCTCGCGTGCCGAGCTCAAGGTCCTGTCCACGGAGTTGCGTGCCTTCGTGCTCGACAGCGTTTCCAAGACCGGTGGGCACCTGAGTTCCAACCTGGGCACGGTGGAGCTGACCGTGGCGCTGCACCATGTCTTCGACACGCCGTACGACCGGCTGGTGTGGGACGTGGGTCACCAGACCTATCCGCACAAGATCCTCACGGGCCGGCGCGACCGCATGGGTACGCTGCGCCAGTTTGGCGGCATTTCGGGCTTCCCGCAGCGTGCCGAGAGCGAGTACGACACCTTCGGCACCGCGCATTCCAGCACCAGCATTTCGGCGGCGCTGGGCATGGCGCTGGCGGCCCGCCAGAAGGGCGAGCAGCGCCGCTGCATCGCGGTGATCGGCGACGTCGCGATGAGCGCGGGCATGGCCTTCGAGGCGCTGAACAACGCCGGCGTGGCCG
>DMZZ01000385.1:0-1521 GCA_003484805.1 Comamonadaceae bacterium
AGCTGCTGGGTCACGCCAACATCACTACCACGCAGGTCTACACCCGGCTCGATTACCAGCACCTGGCGAAGGTGTACGACCAGGCCCACCCGCGCGCCCGACGCAAATAGCCGCTGGCCCGGGCAGGCGACAATCCCGGGCATGAAAACAATTCGCCTGCGACCCGGCAAAGAGCGCTCACTGCAGCGCCGCCACCCCTGGATTTTTGACAGCGCCATCGCCAAGGGCGGCGGCGACAGTGGCGAGACGGTGCGCGTGGAGTCGCACGAGGGGCAGTTTCTGGCCTGGGCGGCGTTCAGCCCCAGTTCGCGCATCCGAGCGCGGGTGTGGAGCTTTGACGAGGCACAGCGCATTGATGCTTCATTTTTCATAGCTGCTTGCGCGCGTGCAATAAGCGCCAGAGGCCGATTTGACATACAAAGCAATGGCGTGCGCCTGGTGCATGGCGAATCGGACGGTCTGCCCGGCCTCATCGTGGACCGCTATGGCGACACGCTGGTGGTGCAGTTCACCAGCGCAGGCACCGAGCGCTGGAAGGCCGTGATTGCGGACGCACTGCTCCAGGAAACGGGCCTGTCGCGCCTGTACGAACGCTCGGACGCCAGCGTGCGCCAGCTCGAAGGGCTGGAGAGCAGCACAGGCTGGCTGCGCGGCGGCCCGGTGGATGGCGGCGAGGCGCCGCCGCTGGAGCTGGAGATCCACGAGCACCATTGGCGCCTGACGCTCAACATCGCCGAGGGCCACAAGACCGGCTTCTACCTCGACCAGCGCGACAGCCGCAAGCGCTTTGCCGACAGCGTGCAGCGCCTGCGCCTGCGCCGCGTGCTCAACTGCTATTGCTACACCGGGGGGTTTTCGGTGGCGGCGCTGGCGGGTCAGCGCGCGGCGGGGGTGGAGGATGGCGAGGTAACGTCGATCGATTCGTCGGGCCCGGCGCTGGAGCGCGCCCGCGCGCACGTGGCGCTCAACGGTTTCGACGCCGCGCGCGCCACGTTTCTCGATGCCGACGTGAACGCCTCGCTGCGCCAGTTTCTCAAGGAAGGGCGCACCTTCGACGCCATCGTGCTCGACCCGCCCAAGTTTGCCCCCACCGCCGCGCACGCCGAGCGCGCCGCGCGCGCCTACAAGGACATCAACCGCCTGGCGCTGCAGCTGCTGGAACCCGGTGGCATGCTCTACACCTTCTCGTGCTCGGGGGGCATCAGCGCCGACCTGTTCCACAAGATCGTGGCCTCGGCTGGCGCCGATGCGGGCGTGGACGGCTACATCCTGGAGCGCCTGGGCGGCGCGCCCGATCACCCCATGACGCTGGAATTCCCCGAGGGCGAGTACCTCAAGGGGCTGGCGGTGATGCGCAAACCGTGAGGAGCATGGTATTTGCTATTGAAAGCATAGCTGTTCCCGCAATATCCATAAGCTCTGCAGTGCTAAATCATCCAAAACTTGCAGTGAACCGCGCCGGCCGCACCGCTTGACAACCCCGCTAAACTGTACCGATCCCTGAACCCGAACCCCCGCTGG
>DMZZ01000385.1:1550-3181 GCA_003484805.1 Comamonadaceae bacterium
AGAAGATCGCCGTCATCGAGAACGAGTTCGGTGAAGAGAACATCGACAACGACATCCTCGTGGCCGACACGCAGGAGCAGATCATCCAGATGAGCAACGGCTGCATCTGCTGCACCATCCGCGAAGACCTGCGCGAGACGCTGCAACTGCTGGCTGNNCAAGCGCCGCAAGGGTCTGCTGGACTTTGACCGCGTGGTCATCGAGACCACCGGCCTGGCCGACCCCGGCCCCGTGGCGCAGACCTTCTTCATGGACGAAGAAATCGCCGAAACCTACCTCATCGACTCCATCATCACGCTGGTGGACGCCAGGCATGCCCAGCAGCAGCTCGATGACCGCCAGGAAGCGCGCCGCCAGGTGGGGTTTGCCGACCAGATCTTCCTGTCCAAGACCGATCTGGTCAGCGCAGACGACGTGGACGCGCTCACCCATCGCCTCAAGCACATGAACCCGCGCGCGCCCATCAAGGCCGTGCATTTCGGCGAGGTGCCGCTCAGCGAGGTGCTCGATCTGCGCGGCTTCAACCTCAACACCAAGCTCGACATCGACCCCGACTTCCTCAAGGATGAGGACGGCCACGGCCACAGTGACCATGACCATGGTCACCATCACCACAACCATGCGCCTGGCGAGCCCTGCAACCACCCGTCGCACCAGAAGGGGCAGGGGCGCCACCACCACCATGACGATGACGTCAAAAGCTTTGTCTACCGCGCCGATCGCCCGTTCGATCCGGCCAAGCTGGAAGACTTCCTGGGCGCCATCGTCAATATCTACGGCCCGCGCATGCTGCGCTACAAGGGCGTGCTGGATATGCAGGGCACCGACCGCAAGGTCATCTTCCAGGGTGTGCACCAGCTCATGGGCAGCGACCTGGGGCCACAGTGGGCCGAGGGCGAGAAACGCCAGAGCAAGATGGTGTTCATCGGCATCGAGCTACCGCGCGATATTCTGGAACAGGGCCTGGATCAATGTCTGGGCTGAAAAATCGAGCACCATCGCCGCTTGTGGAGTACCCTTGTGGATATTTAGCAACGTGGCGGTATCCGTCAGCGGGTGTCGATACAATCGCGCCCCGGTGATCACCAGGGCAGACCATTCACCGACCCGACAGCGCACCCAGCGTGCGGCTGCCGGTCTGCCCGAACCGCGAGGAGACAGGAATTGAAAGCTGAAACCAGCAAAACCAAGGCGGTTGCCAAAGCCCCTTCGGCCGCCACCAAAACGGGCGCCGTGAAGGCACCCGCCAAGGCACCTGTCAAGGTGTCCGAGCCGGTGGTGCCCGCCGCCCCGCCGCAGGCTGCCGCGCAGGTACCTTTGCGCAGCACTCGGCCTTCTTCTCGCCTGGCCCAATTGACCGTACCATCCATGGCGCAGTCGGTTGCCTCCACTGCCGCCAAAGCGAGCTATACCAATACCATGCCCTCCACAATGCAAGTGTCGCCTCCCATGGCATCCGCAAAGAAAGATGCCAAGCTGGCGAACAACTGGAAGACCAAGCCTCTCGAAGAGCTGACCGACGCCGAAGTGCTCGCCATGCCCGACAGCGAATACATGAACGACACGCAGATGGCGTTCTTCCGTCGCAAGCTGGTGCTGCTCAAGCAGGACATGCACAACAACGCGGGCGA
>DMZZ01000154.1:0-5045 GCA_003484805.1 Comamonadaceae bacterium
GCCTGCTGGGGCTGCATGGCGCCGGCGTGGCGCGCGGTGCGGCCGGCCTGCACGGCGTCGGCGAAGGCGCCGGCCATGGCCACGGGGTCTTGCGCCAGGGCCACGGCGGTGTTGAGCAGCACGCCGTCGAAGCCCCATTCCATCACCTGGCAGGCGTGCGAGGGCAGGCCCAGGCCAGCGTCCACGAGCAGGGGCACGTCGAGGCGCTCGCGCAGCACCTGCAGGGCATAGGGGTTCACCGGGCCGCGTCCGGTGCCGATGGGGGCGGCCCAGGGCATCACGGCCTGGCAGCCCACGTCCACGAGGCGCTGGCACACCACCAGGTCTTCGGTGCAGTAGGGCAGCACGTAGAAACCGGCGCGCACCAGCTGCTCGGCGGCCGCCACGGTGCTGAACGTGTCGGGCTGCAGGGTGTAGTCGTCGCCGATCACCTCCAGCTTGATCCAGGGCGTGTTGAACACCTCGCGCGCCATCTGCGCGGTGGTGATGGCTTCCTGCACGCTGTGGCAGCCGCCGGTGTTGGGCAGCACGGGCACGTCGAGGCTGCGCAGCAGCTCCCAGAAGCCGTGGCCGTTCTCGGCCGGGTTGGCGCCCTGGCGGCGCAGCGAGGCCGTGACCATGGCAGGCCTGGCGCGCTGCACGGCGGCCTTGAGCACGGTGGGCGACGGGTAGCGCGCGGTGCCCAACAGCAGGCGGCTTGCAAACTTCTGGCCGTAGAGGACCAGGGCGTCATCGTTGGTAGTGGTGTTCATGGTCATGGCTTTCAGCCCCCGGTGACGGGGGAGATGACTTCCACCCGGTCGCCTGCCTGCAGCGGGTGGCTCGGGTGTTCGGTTGCAGGGACAAAAACGGTGTTCACGGCCACCGCGTAGGGTGGCCGGGCCTGCATGGCCGCCAGCGCGTCGGCCACGGTGGCGCCTTCGGGCAACTCGAAGGGCTTCAGGTTGATGAGAACGTTCATGGGCGTGCAGGGCTCAGAGTAGTTGCATCGACAGGTCGAAGCGACCGGCCAGGTCCGAGCCGCCCGTGCCCAGCACCTCCAGCGCCACGTCGAGCATCGCGGGCGCCACCATGTAGCCGTGGCGGTACATGCCGTTGATTTCGAGCTGGCGCGGCGCCGTCTGGCGGATGGCGGGCAGGTTGTCGGGCAGGGTGGGGCGGCATTGCGACGCCACCTCGATGATGCGCGCCTCGGCAAAGCCCGGATGCACGGCGTAGGCCGCGCTCAGCAGCTCCAGCGCGGAGCGCACGCTCGGGGGCGACAGGTCTTCGGACTCGATCTCGGTGGCGCCGATGATGAACACGTGGTCTTGCTTGGGCGCAATGTAGATCGGGTAGCGCGGGTGCACCAGGCGCGTGGGGCGCTGCAGCGTGACGTCGGGCGCATGGATGCGCGCCACCTCGCCGCGCACGCCGCGCAGGCCGGGCCACTGCTTGCGCGCGCCCAGGCCCCGGCAGTCGAGCAGCCAGCCAGCGTGGTCGGCGGGAAAGTCGGCAGGGTCCTTGGGGCTGTTCCAGTGCGTCTGCACGCCCAGGCGCTCCATCTCCTGGGCCAGCGCGGCCAGCAGCTGGCGGTTGTCCAGCTGGCCTTCGCCGGGCAGGTACATGCCTTGCGCGAAACGCTGCGCCAGCGCGGGTTCCACCTGGGCCATGCTGGCGCTGTCGAGCACCTGCATGGCGGGCAGTTCGGTCACCACGCTGCGGGTTTTGTCGAGCTGCTGGCGCAGGCGCGCGGCCTCCTGGGCGTCTTGGCGGTGCCAGACGATGAGCGTGCCTTCCTGCTGGTAGAACACCGGCGCGGGCAGTTGCGCGAGCAGGTCGGGCCAGCGCGTGAGCGAGTGGCGGCCCATGCGCACCACGCCGTGCTCGGTGATGGCCGACTCGGCCAGCGGCGCGATCATGCCGCCGGCCACGCGGGCGGCCGAATGCTCGGCCAGGGGGCCGCCGTTGTCGTAAATGCTGACGGCATGGCCCTGGCGGGTCAGCGCCACGGCCAGCAGTCGGCCCATGAGACCGGCGCCCAGAATGGTGAAGGAGGTGGTTTGGAGGGTCATCGTTGTCCGTCTGTGAAGCTACAGGGGACAAAACGGGCAGGTGCCTGCACTGGGAAACTCCCCACGCCAGCATGACCTGGATCGGGTAACGGGGCGCGGCGCCCCTGGGAGCCTGTCGGACTTGGGAATCGTCGGCTGCAAATCGACCGCAGCGGCCCATTTTTCACCGTCTTTTTGCCCAATAGCTCGGCTATTGGGCTGCAAATCCGGCAAAAACTGCTCTCGCTGGGATCGATTTTCGCTTTTGACTCCCCAAGTCCGACAGGCTCCTGGGTGCCGCTGGTGGTGCCCCAGGGTGTTTCTCAGTCCGCGCCATGCTGGCGGGACACCCCTGTTTCGTCCTGGGCGGATTACAGCACATCCCGATGGCCCTGGCCTTGACATGGCGCAGGGGCGACCCCAGAGCCGCGCTGCCGGAGTAGCGCCGCATCCCGCATAATTTTTGCCATGACGCAAACCAAATCTTCCACCACGCCGGCGCCGCGCTACGCCCGCGTGCTCTCCATCGCCGGGTCCGACAGCGGCGGCGGCGCCGGCATCCAGGCCGACCTCAAGACCTTCAGCGCCCTGGGCTGCTACGGCATGACGGCCATCACCGCCCTGACGGCGCAGAACACCCTGGGCGTGCGCGCCATCCATGGGGTGCCGCCCGACATGCTGCAGGCCCAGATCGACGCCGTGGTGGAAGACATTGGCGTCGAAGCCGTGAAGATCGGGATGCTGCACGCCCCCGAGGTGGTGCAGGTGGTGGCCGACGCCATCCGCCGCCACCGCCTGCCGCACATCGTGCTTGACCCGGTGATGGTGGCCACCAGCGGCGACCGATTGAGCACCGAGCAGACCGTGCAGGTGCTGGTGCGCGAACTGTTCCCGCTGGCCGAGGTGGTCACGCCCAACCTTGACGAAGCCGCGCTGTTGCTGGGCCGCTCCATTGTGGGCATTGAGGCGCTGGACGATGCCGCACGCGACCTGCTGGCCCTGGGCGCGCGCGCCGCGCTGCTCAAGGGCGGGCACCTGCCGGGCGACGAGGTGGTGGACGTGCTCGCCTTGCCGGGTGGCACCCTGCACCATCTACGCTCGCCACGCATCGCCACGCACAACGGCCACGGCACGGGCTGCACGCTTTCGTCGGCCATTGCCGCACACCTGGCACTGGGCCATGGGCTGCCCGAGGCTGTGGCGCTGGCGCGTACGTATATTCTGGGCGCCATCCAGGCGGGTGCCGCCGTGCGCACGGGCAAGGGCCATGGCCCGCTGAACCACGGCTATGCGCCCACGGTGCAGCGTGTCATTCAGGGCTGACTGTCAATAATTTGCAGCCCGTATCAGCTTGACTCAGGTCACCTGCGCGAACCGACCGCGCAAGTAGCTGACGATTTCTTTGGAGTCGTAGAGCCAGCGGCTGCTGCCCGCTGCGTCCGTGATCTTCAGGCAGGGCACCTTGGCCTGGCCGCCCTGCTGCACCAGTGCAGCCCGGCCGGGGCCTTCGTGCTGCGCGTCCACTTGGGCCACCGTCAGGGACAGGCGGCGCATCTCCTGGCGAACCTTGATGCAGAAAGGACAGGTTTGGTACTGGTACAGCGCCAAACTGCTGCATGCCTGGTCCACGGCTTCCTGCCCCGCCTGGGAACGCACGATGCCCTTGGGGCGGGTCAGGGCCTCCTTGAGGAGCATCACCGGGCCCAGGACAATGCGCAAGGTCTTGAAAAAGTATCGAACAAAAGATTTCATGGGCCATTTTAGGCAAGTAGAGCGCTGCCCGCTTCGGGCACTTTGCGGCGTACCCGTGGCGCGAACCGGTCAGCGGCGTGGACGGCTTGCCCAGGCCAGTGCAAAGCTCAGCGCCAGCGTGGGCAGGGCCGAGCCCAGCGCGGGGGCAAATTGGGGCACCAGGTGGTAAAAGGCCACGCCCCCCAGCCAGATGGCAATGGGCGCGGCATGCGCCTTGCCGGCTTGGGTCAGCAGCGCACCGGCATCGGCGCCAAAGGCCAGGCGCCCCAGAATCACGCCGAACAGCGGCACAAACACCGAGCTGAGCAGCAGCAGAAACGGCTCCAGGCTGTGCATGGGCAGCACCAGGGCCAGCAGCGTGCAGGCCACGGCCACCACCATGCCCCACTGGCGCACGCTCCAGCGCGGCAGCAGGCTGTGGGCCGAGACAGCGCCCGAGTAGGTGTCGCCATAGGCGTTGTCGACCTCGTCGATGAGGATCAGCGACAGCGCAATCAGCCCGCCCTGCGCGAGCAGCAGCGCGGTCACCAGGTCTTTGCTCGGCAGCGTCAGGGCGACGAGCACGCCCAGCGCATAGCACCACATGTTGGCCAGCGCGTAACCCGTCCAGGCGCCGCGCAGTGCCGAGCCGCCGTGGCGGCCGTGGCGCGCATAGTCGGCCACCAGCGGCAGCCACGAAATCGGCATGGCAATCACCAGGTCCAGCGCCGGCATCACGCCCATGCCGCCCGCACCTTTGCGCTGCCAGAGCTGCTCCAGCCCCTGCGCCTGAGCCATCCCGAGAAACTTCCACGACAGCCACAGCAAGGACAGTACCACCAGCGGCAGCGCCACGCGCGCGATGATGCGGCGCACCAGCTGCACCATCGACCCGCTGATGAGCAGCAGCACCACGCCCCCCCACAGCAGCGTCGCGAGGTTGGGCCAATGCGTGCCCGCCATGCCACCCGCCTGTCGCCCAATGGCCACGCTGGCGTCGCGCATCACCACCAGCTCGAAGGTGCCCCAGCCGATGAGTTGCACGATGTTCAGCACGATGGGCAGCCGCGCAAATTGGCGGCCATACACCGCATGCATCAGCCCGGCGCTGGCCAGCCCGCTGTCGCAGCCCAGTTTGGCCACCCAGCCCAGCAGCCCCGCCCCGATGATGGAGCCCGCCACGATGGCCAGCACCGCCTCCTGCGTGCCCAGCGCGGGCATCAGGTAGGCACCCACCTGCATCACCAGCAGGCCCACGCCCAGGCTGAACCACAGCGAGGC
>DMZZ01000154.1:5160-7648 GCA_003484805.1 Comamonadaceae bacterium
GCGACACCCCTAGCGGCCGTGCCGCACGGTGATGGGCGGCACGGCGCGATTGTAGGTGTTTGCCCGCCGGACCGCCGTCTTTGGGGTCTGGCTTGCAGTTTGTACTTAAAAATGGCTTCTGGCGCTTGATGGTAAAGCGCTGACAGCTATGAAAAACAGAGCGTTGTGGGTGTGGGTATGGGTGTGGGGCGTGTGGCTGCCATCGCCGGGTGCGCACCTGTGGCACACTCGCCCGCTTTTCCCGCCGATGGCCCCGCAGGCCCGTGTCCCATGCAAAAAATCGTCCGTCAGATTGCCGAAGAAATCCGCATCACCGAGCGACAGGTGGTTGTTGCCGTCGAGCTGCTTGATGGCGGGGCCACCGTGCCCTTCATTGCGCGCTACCGCAAAGAAGTCACCGGCGGGCTCGACGACATCCAGTTGCGTGAACTCGAAGCGCGCCTGTCGTACCTGCGCGAGCTGGAAGACCGCCGCACCGCCGTGCTCAAGGCCATCGACGAGCAGGGCAAGCTGACCGATGCCCTGCGCGTGGCCATTGCGGCTGCGCCGACCAAGCAGGAACTCGAAGACCTGTACCTGCCCTTCAAGCAAAAGCGCCGCACCAAGGGCCAGATTGCGCGCGAGTTCGGCATCGAGCCGCTGGCCGACAAGTTGTTCGCCGACCCCACGCTTGACCCGGCCGTGGAGGCCGCCGCTTTCACCAAGCCTGCGGAGGTGCTCGACGATGGCAAGCCCGGCGCCGATTTTTCTACCGTGCCCGCCGTGCTCGACGGCGTGCGCGACATCCTCTCCGAGCGCTGGGCCGAAGACGCCGTGCTGGTGCAGCGCCTGCGCGAGTGGCTGTGGCATGAGGGCCTGCTGCGCAGCAAGAAGGTGGACGGCAAGAACGAGAACGACCCCGAGGTTTCGAAGTTTCGCGATTACTTCGACTACGACGAGCCCATCGGCCGCGTGCCATCGCACCGTGCGTTGGCGGTGTTCCGGGGCCGGGCGCTGGAAATCCTCGAAGCCAAGCTGGTGCTTCCTGAGCCGCAGGCGAATTCCGCGTCTCAGCCGGACCCGCGCCAGCCCAGCCTGGCCGAGGGCAAGATTGCCCTGCACCTGGGCTGGAGCCACGTCGGCCGTCCGGCGGATGACCTGATCCGCAAGTGCGTCGCCTGGACCTGGCGCGTCAAGCTCAGCCTCTCGACCGAGCGCGACCTGTTCACCCGCCTGCGCGAAGACGCCGAAAAGGTGGCGATCAAGGTGTTTGCCGACAATCTGCGCGACCTGCTGCTGGCCGCACCCGCCGGGCCGCGCGTGGTGATGGGGCTTGACCCGGGCATTCGCACCGGCGTGAAGGTGGCCGTGTGCGACGCCACCGGCAAGCTGGTGGAAACCGCCACCGTGTACCCGCACGAGCCGCGCCGCGACTGGGACGGCGCGCTGCACACGCTGGCCAAGCTGGCCGAAAAACATGGCGTGAACCTGATTGCCATTGGCAATGGCACGGCGAGCCGCGAAACCGACAAGCTGGCCGCCGACCTGATCAAGCTCGCCGCCAAGGTGGACCGGGTGATCGAAAAGGTGGTGGTGAGCGAGGCCGGTGCCTCGGTGTACTCCGCCAGCGAATACGCCAGCCAGGAGATGCCCGACGTGGACGTGAGCCTGCGCGGCGCCGCCAGCATTGCCCGGCGCCTGCAGGACCCGCTGGCCGAGCTGGTCAAGATCGACCCCAAGAGCATCGGTGTGGGCCAGTATCAGCACGACGTGAACCAGAGCGAGCTGGCCCGCACCCTGGGCACGGTGGTGGAAGACTGCGTGAACTCGGTGGGCGTGGACCTGAACACGGCCAGCGTGCCGCTGCTCTCGCGCGTGTCGGGCCTTTCGCCCAGCGTGGCCAAGGCCGTGGTGCGCTGGCGCGAGGCGCATGGGGCGTTCAAGAGCCGCCAGCAACTGCTCGACGTGGCGGGCCTCGGGCCCAAGACCTTTGAGCAGTCGGCCGGGTTTTTGCGCATCCGGGGGGGCGACAACCCCCTCGACATGACCGGCGTGCACCCTGAAACCTACCCGGTGATTGAACAGATCATCGCCAAGACCGGCAAGCCCGTGGCCGAGCTGATGGGCCGCGCCGACATGCTCAAGACGTTGAAGCCCGAGCTGTTCGCCAACGACAAGTTTGGCGTCATCACCGTCAAGGACATCCTGGGCGAGCTGGAAAAACCCGGCCGCGACCCGCGTCCCGACTTCAAGGTGGCGCGTTTCAACGACGGCGTGGAAGACATCAAGGACCTGAAGGAAGGCATGATTTTGGAGGGCACGGTGAGCAACGTGGCCCAGTTCGGTGCCTTCATCGACCTGGGTGTGCACCAGGACGGCCTGGTGCATGTGAGCCAGCTGGCGCACAAGTTCGTGAGTGACGCCCGCGAGGTAGTCAAGACCGGCGACATCGTCAAGGTCAAGGTCATGGAGGTGGATGTGGAACGCAAGCGCATCGGCCTGTCGATGA
>DMZZ01000011.1:0-2696 GCA_003484805.1 Comamonadaceae bacterium
GCGCTGTGCTAGAAAAATTTAGTATGAAAATAGCCTCAAGCGCTCTCCCATCAAGCGCATCAAGCTGCTATTTAGATAGCACACAGGAGGCGCCATGACACTGCGCCAGACCTTGGCATCGCTACCACGGGATGCCCGCGACACGCTGTTTCTGCTTGTCGTCATCGCCCTGGTGATTGCCCCGCAAACCGACGTTCTGCCCCTGTGGACCAGTGTGATGGCGGGCACCATGCTGCTGTGGCGTGGTGGGCTGGCCTGGACGGGGCGCCCCCTGCCCAACGTCTGGCTGCTGCGCCTGGTGCTGGTGCTGGCCGTGGTAGGCACACTGCTTACCCACCGCACCATCCTCGGGCGCGATGCCGGGGTCACGCTCATCGTCGCGTTGCTCGCGCTCAAGACACTGGAGGCGCGTGCGCAGCGCGATGCGCTGGTCATCTTCTTTCTGGGCTTCTTCACGATGCTCAGCAATTTTTTCTACTCCCAGTCCCTCCCCACGGCGGTGGCCATGCTGGTGGCGCTGCTGGGCCTGCTGACCGCGCTGGTCAACGCCCACATGCCCGTGGGCCGCCCGCCGCTGGCGCAGGCGATGCGCACGGCGGGCACCCTGGCCCTGCTGGGGGCGCCCATCATGGCCGCGCTGTTCATGTTCTTCCCGCGCATGGCGCCGCTGTGGGGCATGCCCGGCGACCCCATCGGCGGGCGCAGCGGCCTGTCGGGCAGCATGAAGGTGGGCAGCATTGCCGAACTGGCGCTGGACGAGCGCATTGCGCTGCGCCTGCGCTTTGACGACCCGAACTTCACCCCACCGCAGTCGATCCTGTATTTTCGCGGCCCGGTACTGAGCAGCTTTGATGGCCGCGAATGGCAGGCCGAGCCGGTGCGCGATGAACCAGGCCTGGATACCCCGCTGGGCCTGGCGGCACGCCTGCAGGTGCAGGGGGCGCCGCTGCGCTACGAGATCACCCAGGAGGCCCACCAGCGCCCCTGGCTGCTGCTGCTCGAGGCCACGCCCACCAAACCCGAAGTCCCGGGCCGGTTCGTCTTCATGACGCAGGACCTGCAATGGCTGAGCTCCCGCCCGATGACCGACGTGGTGCGCCTGCGTGCCGAGAGCTACCCCCAGTTCCGCCACGGCCCCCCCACCGCCACGCCGCAGTTGCGCTCGCTCACCCGCCTGCCGCAGGGCAACAACCCCCGCACCCTGGCCTTGGCCGCGCAACTGCGGGCCGACCCCGCACTGGCCGCCGGCGGCACCCAGGCCCTGGTGGATGCCGCTCTGCAGCGCCTGCGCACCGGCGGCTACACCTACACGCTGGAGCCCGGCGTGTATGGCGAACACACGGCGGACGAATTCTGGTTCGACCGCAAAGAGGGTTTTTGCGAACACATTGCCTCGGCCTTCGTGGTGCTGATGCGGGCCGCAGGCGTGCCCGCGCGCATCGTCACCGGTTACCAGGGGGGCGAGCGCAACCCGGTCGACGGTTACTGGTCCGTGCGCCAGAGCGACGCCCACGCCTGGTCCGAGATCTGGATGGAAGGGCGCGGCTGGGTGCGTGTAGACCCCACGGGGGCCGTATCGCCGGGGCGTGTGGGCCAGTTCCAGCGCCTGCAGGCCCCGCGCGGCGCCCTGGGGACCGCGGTGGACACCGTGATCAGCCGCGACATGGCGCAGCGCCTGCGCGCCGTGTGGGAAGCGGCCAACAATAGCTGGAACCAGTGGGTGCTCAACTACACCCAGAGCCGCCAGCTCGACCTGCTGCGCGCCCTGGGCTTTGACGCCCCCGACTGGCAGGACCTGGCCCGCGTGCTGGCCGGCCTGCTCGTGGCGTCGGCACTGGGCGGTGCACTCTGGACGTTGTGGGAGCGCCTGCAACACGACCCCTGGCTGCGCCTGCTCCACCAGGCGCGTGCCCGGCTGGCGCGTGCCGGCCTGCCCAGCGCGCCCAGCACCCCTCCCCGCACCCTGGCCGCCCAGGCCCGGGCCCACTTTGGTGACGACGCCGAGGCCGTGAGTGCCTGGCTGGTGCGCCTGGAAGAAGTGCGCTACGCACCCGAATCCCCCCACCAGGGCCAGGCCCTGCGCCACCTGCGGAGCGATCTGCGCAGGCTGCGCTGGCCCCGGCCCCCCGCTGCTCCATGATCTTCAAGACCGTTTCTTTTGCTCTTTTATTGGTAGCTACCAGCGCAATATCCACAAGCGCAATAGCCCAAAAACACTCCAAAAAACCTGCCCTGCGGGCCTCCGCGCCGTCGGCCCCGCAAGGCAGCACGGCCTATGCCAGCCGCCCCGAGGCCCTGCTGTTTGCCGACGACCTGGCCCAGCGCCGGGATCTGAACCGTGAATGGGTGCGCCAGGCCATCGGCCAGGCGCGCTTTCTGCCGCAGGTGCCGCGCCTGGTGCTGCCGCCCCCGAAGGGCACGGCGAAGAACTGGCAGGCCTACCGCGCCCGCTTCATCGAACCCGTGCGCATCCGCGCCGGCGTGCGTTTCTGGCAGGAGCATGCCGACACGCTGGCGCAGGCCGAGCGCGAATACGGCGTTCCGGCCGAGATCATCGTCGGCATCCTGGGCGTCGAAACCCTCTACGGCCAGCACATGGGCAACTTCCGCGTGATGGACGCCCTGGCCACGCTGGCCTTCGACTTCCCCTCGGCGCACCCGCGCGCGGCCGAGCGCACCGCCTTCTTCCGGCGCGA
>DMZZ01000013.1:0-11481 GCA_003484805.1 Comamonadaceae bacterium
ACTACCCGGCCACCAAGACCGCTGCCTTTTTCGATCTGCTGATGAAGCTGCACCAGCAAGCCTTCCGGCCCGCACCGGCCTCGGCACGGCCTTCAGCCCCGCCACCGCCCAGCCCCCCCGCAACGCACCCGCACGGGACACCGAGGAACCCTGGATCGCCCCTTCCGAAGCGCAGCAGTCCGGGTTCATGGATGTCGGCGCAGAGCCCGGACCGGGTGAGCCCCAGGCAACCACTGCCGAGGCCTCTGGCGACATCTTCGCCCCGGCCGACGCACAGGCCACCGGCGAGGCGCGGTCCGCCGACCTGCAGGGTATGACCATCGGCACCTGGGTGGATCTGCTGGTGTCCGAAAAGTGGGAGCGCACCCAGCTGTCCTGGATCGGGCCCCATGGCACCCTGTTCCTCTTCACCAGCGCCTATGGCCGCACCCAGTCCATGACCCAACGGCTGCTCGACAAGCTGGTGGCGCAAGGCTCGATGCGCGTGATTTCGCAGCAGACGGTGGTGGAAGGCGCCCTGGACGCGGTGGCCGAGGCCGCCCTGCGCAACAGCGTCGATATCAGGCTGTGAGCTTTGCTGCGTCCACCAGGACGCAGCTGAGCCCGGTTCGGCGGCATTGGTCCTGCTCGCGCCAATAGTCACCATGGCCCAGGCACCCCGTCTGGCAGATGACCAGATCGGCCGCCACGGCTGCGGTGTCTCGCTCACCGGCCAATCGTGCCACCAGGCGCGCATGGTCCTCGCGCGCCAGCGCCAGCGCCGTGTCGCGTACGATGACCGCCGCCCGCAGCCGCAGGGCCTGGGCCTGCAGGCGTTCAATCTCGCCGCGCTGCTGGGCCATCACGCGGCTGCAGCGCTCTTGCACCGCCGCGTACTCGCGGCACAGGACGCGGTGCTCGGCGTGCATAGGGTCGGCAAGAAGGCAAAGAGTGGACATAGGCATGGACACAGGCGTATCGAAAGGGTTAGGAGGCATTATAAATGATAATGAATCTCATTTAAAATCCTGGCTTACCCTCATCCAGACGTCGCTGCGCACCCCGTTTTCCGTGCATATCCACCATGAATGCACGTCAAAACATTCAAAATGTATAGCTGCTAGCGCTTTCACAGCAGGCGCTGAAGGCCTAAAACACTTGAAGTTTTTAGCCCCTTACGGGTGCGGCCGAAGCACCATGCGGTCGCGCTGCATCTGCACATCAAAGTGCTGCAGAAAATTTTGCCCCAGCAGCGCGTCGCCCACCGCGTCGCCGGTGTAACCCGTGCCCACGCGCAGACCCGAGACCACAAACGACCCCACCACGACCGATTGCGCCGCCACAGTGCGCCCCTGGCGCACACCATTGGCAGTGCGAAACTGCGTCATCTCGCCACCCGTCAGGCCCGCCCGCTGCGCCAGCGCATCGGTCACGGCGATCAGGCTGGCGCCGGTGTCCACCATGAACACCACCGGCTGGCCGTTGATGCTGCCCGGCACGCGAAAGTGGCCGTCATTGCCGCGCGCAATGATCAGCGCGCCATCGGCCGCCACCACCGCTGCACGCGGCTGGCGAACGCGATCCATCACCCCATACAGCACGGCCATCACGGCCAGCCAGAACGCCAGGATGCCCAGCGTGCCCCAGCGCATGAGCGAGGCCGGGTTGCGCGACTTCAACTGTTGATCTGGGACCACAGCTTGTCCAATCGCTTGGTGCTCACCGGCTGCGGCGTGCGCAGTTCCTGGGCGAAGAAGCTCACGCGCAGTTCCTCCAGCAGCCAGCGCAGCTCCTGCATGCGCGCGTCCACCTGGCCCTTGCGCTCGGCCACGAGGCGCCAGTAGCGCTGCTCTTGCGGGCGCAGCTCGGCCAGGCGGGCGGCGTCGCGCGCCGGGTCGGCGCGGACCTTGTCCAGGCGCAGGGTGATGGCCTTGAGGTAGCGCGCGAAGTGCGCAAGCTGCGGCCAGGGGGCGGCGGCCAGAAAGTTCTTGGGCATGAGGCGCTGCAGTTGCTGCTGCGCGTCTGCCACCGCATCGGGCGCGCCCTTGGTGTCCTTGATCTTGCGCGCCGCAGCGGCGTATTCCTGCAGGATGGTGAGCGCCAGGCGCGCCACCTCGTTGGCGATCAGCGTCAGGCGGCCGCGCCCTTCCTGCAAGCGGCGCTCGAAATCGGGGGCGTTGGTGGGCAGCGGGTCGAGCAGGAAGGCGCGGTCCAGCGCCACGTCGATGATCTGGGCGCGCAGCTCCTCCTGCGTGCCCAGCGGCATGTAGGCCACGGCCATCTTCTGCAGGTCGGGGATGTTCTTTTCGAGGTATTTGAGCGCGTCCTTGATCTGCAGCGCGCACAGGCGGCGCAGGCCGGCGCGGTGCTTGGCCGCCGCCACCTCGGGCTCGTCGAACACCTCGATGCTGACGGCGTCGCCCGTGTCGATGAGCGCGGGGAAGCCGATGAGTGTTTGCCCGCCCTTGCCGATCTCCATCAGCTCGGGCAGTTCGCCGAAGGTCCAGGCGGTGTAGCGCGCCTCGGCCTGCGCGGCGGAGGCTTGTTTTGCTCTCTTTTCAGGAGCTGCTTGCGCTTTATCTGAGGCATTCTCAGATGGTTTTTTATCTAAACCTGTCTTTCTACCTGCGTCAGGCGCTATCTTTAACGAAGCAAGCGCCTGAAAGGCCCCGCGTGCCTTGGCACCCAATTCGGCCTTGAGCGCGCTTAAGCTTCGCCCCTGGCCCAACTGGCGGCCGTGCTCGTCCACCACGCGGAAGTTCATGAACAGGTGCGGCGGCACCATGTCGAGCTTGAAGTCGGCGCGCTTGACGTCGAGCGAGGTTTCATCGCGCACCTGCTTGAGCAGCGCATCGACCAGGCCGGTGTGGCCCACGCGGTCGGGCGTGCCGAGCAGGGACGCCAGGCGCGTGGCGCTCTCGGGCAGCGGCACGAAGCGGCTGCGCGGGCGCTGCGGCAGGCTCTTGAGCAGCGCCTGGATCTTGTCCTTGAGCATGCCGGGCACCAGCCACTCGCAGCGCTCCTCCTGCACCTGGTTGAGCACGAACAGCGGGATGGTGACCGTGACGCCGTCGCGCGGGTCGCCCGGCTCGTGCAGGTAGCTCGCCTGGCAGTCCACGCCACCCAGCCGCACCATTTTGGGAAAGGCGCTGGTGGTGATGCCCGCCGCCTCGTGGCGCATGAGTTCGTCGCGCGTGAGCTTGAGCAGGTCGGGGCGCGCCTTGCTCTCGGCGCGGTACCAGTTTTCAAAGTTGCGGCCATTGCATACGTCCTGCGGCACCTGCTGGTCGTAGAAGGCGAAGATCAGCTCTTCGTCCACCAGCACGTCCTGGCGGCGGGACTTGTGCTCCAGTTCCTGCACCTTGGCAATCAGCTTCTCGTTGGCGGCCAGGAAGGGCAGGCGCTTCTCCCAGTCCTGCGGCGCCTCGCCGGCCACCAGCGCCTCGCGGATGAACAGCTCGCGCGCGGCGTGCGGGTCCACCTTTTCGTAGCCCACGCGGCGCCCGCTGTAGACCACCAGGCCGTAGAGCGTGGCGCGCTCGAAGGCCACCACCTCGGCGGCCTTTTTCTCCCAGTGCGGGTCGAGCACCTGTTTTTTCAGCAGGTGCGCGCCCACCTCTTCCAGCCATTGCGGTTCGATGGCGGCAATGCCCCGGCCGAACAGGCGCGTGGTTTCCACCAGTTCGGCGCAGACGATCCAGCGCCCCGGCTTCTTGCGCAGGTGCGCGCCCGGGTGGCGGTGAAACTTGATGCCGCGCGCGCCCAGGTACACGTCCTCTTCCTCGGGCTTGAAGCCGATGTTGCCCAGCAGGCCCGCCAGCATCGACAGGTGCAACTGCTCATAGCTCGCCGGGTTGGCGTTGATGGCCCAGCCGTGCTCGGCCACCACGGTGAGCAACTGGCTGTGCACGTCGCGCCACTCGCGCACGCGGCGCACGTTGATAAAGTTTTGGCGCAGCAACTGCTCGTACTGGCGGTTGCTGAGCTTGTGCGTGGGCACCACGGCCGCAGGCACATCGGCGGGCACGGCAGCGGCCTTGCGCTGCGCCACCGGCAACACGGCCTGCGAGGGGCCACGCGCGCGCGCCTGCGCCTGCTGCACGTGTGCCGAGGGCAAGGCGGGCGCGCCGCCACGCGCCTCCTGCAGCCACTGCCAGAGCTTGAGGTAGCCTGAAAATTCGCTCTTGTCGTCGTCAAACTTGGCGTGCTGCTGGTCGGCCTGCTGCTGCGCGTCCATGGGACGGTCGCGCACGTCCTGCAGGCTCAGGGCGCTGGCGATGACCAGCACCTCGTGCAGGGCGCCGCGCGTGCGGGCTTCGAGAATCATACGGCCCACGCGCGGATCCAGCGGCAGCTTCGAGAGTTCGCGGCCCAGGGGCGTCAGCTCGTTGTTCTCATGAACCGCGCCCAGTTCAACGAGCAACTGGTAGCCGTCGGCAATCGCCCGGCCCGAGGGCGCGTCAATGAACGGAAAGTCTTCCACCACACCCAGGTGCAGCGACTTCATGCGCAGGATCACGCCCGCCAGCGAACTGCGCAGAATTTCGGGGTCGGTAAAACGCGGGCGACCCGTGAAGTCTTTCTCGTCATACAGCCGGATGCAGATGCCGTTGGCCACCCGGCCGCAGCGCCCGGCGCGCTGGTTGGCCGCCGCCTGGCTGATGGGCTCGACCAGCAATTGCTCTACCTTGCTACGCAAACTGTAGCGCTTGACACGCGCTGTTCCTGCGTCAATGACGTATCTGATACCAGGAACCGTCAACGACGTTTCGGCCACGTTGGTGGCCAGAATGATGCGGCGGCCGGTATGGCCATCAAAGATGCGGTCCTGCTCGGCCTGCGACAGGCGTGCAAACAGCGGCAGCACCTCGGCGTTGCGTGTGATCACGTTGTGCGCCAGGTGCTTGCGCAGGTGGTCGGCAGCCTCACGAATCTCGCGCTCGCCGGGCAAAAACACCAGGATGTCGCCCCCGGCGTTGCCAGCCCACAGCTCGTCTACGCCATCCGCGATGGCCTCGTTCAACCCATAGTCACGGCTTTCCTCGAACGGCCGCCAGCGCTGCTCCACCGGAAAGGTGCGCCCCGACACCTGAATGATCGGCGCCGGAATCAGTTCGCCCCCACGCTCCCCCACTGCGTGTGGGTCGCTGCCCCCCGAGGGGGCCGCGCCCGGCTTGGGGCGGCCCGGCGCCGGGCGGGCGCTTGCAAAATGCTTGGCAAAACGGTCCGCGTCGATGGTGGCCGAGGTCACCACCACCTTCAGGTCGGGCCGGCGCGGCAGGATCTGCCGTATGTAGCCCAGCAAAAAATCGATATTCAGGCTGCGCTCGTGCGCCTCGTCGATGATGATCGTGTCGTAGGCCTTGAGCAGCGGGTCGGTCTGCGTCTCGGCCAGCAAGATGCCGTCGGTCATCAGCTTGACCGATGCATCGCGGCTCAGGCGATCCTGAAAGCGCACCTTGTAACCCACCACCTCGCCCAGCGTGGTTTTCAGCTCCTCGGCGATGCGCTTGGCCACGCTGCTGGCGGCGATGCGGCGTGGCTGCGTGTGGCCAATGAGCTGGCCCTTCTGGCCCGCAGGCGCATTGCACTTGCCCCGCCCCAGCGCCAGCGCAATCTTGGGTAACTGCGTGGTCTTGCCCGAACCGGTTTCGCCGCAGACGATGATGACCTGGTGCTGGCGCAGCGCCTCCATGATTTCGTCGCGTCGGCCAGAGACCGGCAGGGATTCGGGAAACTCCAGGGTAAAGGGACGGGACGGCTCAGACGGACGCGGATCGGAAAAAGACATAGGCCTGCATTATCGGCAGGCGCGCCTGTCCACGCGCCCACCACACACCCTCAGGCGCGTCGCACCCACCGGAAAACCTGGTGATTGGCCAGCGCCACGCCCCAGCAAACGAGGGCCGTCCACAGCGTATGGCTGGGGAAATGCGCGCCCCGCAAAGTTTGCGCTGCGCCCAGGGCCAGCCCGCCCCACAGCACGGCCAGCAGCCATTGACGCCCCATGCGCCGCTCCTCGCCCATCACCGAGGTCAACCAGGGCAGCGCCAGCGCCACAAAGGCCAGCGCGGCCGACGCATGCCCTCCGGGGAAGCACTGCCCGGGCCCGCCATCGAGCGTGCCCCAGTTCCAGTGCGACACGTGGCGCGCCACGCCGCCAAAATCCTGCAGATCCCACGGGCAACTGGTCATGCTCAGGCGCTTCATCCAGCGCACCGCCAGCAAGCCCAGCGTCACTCCCACTGCCGCTTCCACTCGCAAAATGCGTGAAAGACGGCGAAACGGCCCCAGCGGGCGCCAGACCATCACCAGCACGCCGATGTACATCACCGTGGCCAGGTGGCGCGCCGCATCGTGCATGACCTTCTCCAGCCACCACTGGTGGCGCAGGGGAAAGCCGTTGCTGTCCGCCAGTTGCTGCATGACCCACCCATCGAGCCCCGTCAGATCCCAGAACAGAGGAATCATGAACAACACCGGTGTGGCAAGCCACAGGCGTGCGGCAGGGGAAAGATCGGCCAGGAAACGCGTGCTGACAGGGGTCTGTGACATGCCTGCCATTGGAACAAGCGCGCTTTAACGCAGGCTTAACCGCACAATCGGGCCACTGCAGAGACAATCATGCCCGGCGGCAGGTCGAAGAAGGAAACACATGCGGACTCTGATTGTCGAGGACGACACGGGCATTGCGGGTGGCCTGGAGGCCACGCTGCGCTCCGTCGGCTATGCCGTGGATGTCTGCAGCACACTGACCGATGCAGGAGCCGCCCTGCGGGTTGAAGCCTTCGACCTGGTGCTGCTCGACCTGGGCCTGCCCGACGGCGACGGCATCGACTGGCTGCGCCGCCTGCGCCAGGAAGGCCGCACACTCCCCGTGATCATCATGACCGCCCGCGACGCCCTGCCCGACCGCGTGGCCGGCCTGGACCAGGGGGCGGACGACTATCTCGTCAAACCCTTTGCCCCCGAAGAGCTGCTCGCCCGCATGCGCGTGGCGCTGCGCCGCAGCGAAGGGCGCGCCGCGCCGCTGCTGCACCACGGCGACCTGGAAGTGGACCCTGCCGCACACACGGTGCGCAAGGCGGGCACCCTGGTACCCCTGCGCGCCAAGGAATTCGCACTGCTGCTGGCCCTGCTGCGTGCCAACGGCCAGGTGCTCAGCCGCCAGCGCCTGGAAGAAGCCTTGTACGGCTTTGACGACGCACTGGAAAGCAACGCCCTGGAAGTGCACATCCACCACCTGCGCCGCAAACTGGGCAGCGAGCTGCTGCAGACGGTGCGCGGCGTGGGCTACTTCGTACCGCGCCCCGACACAGGCCAGGCCGATGCGCGAGCCACCCATTCGGGTCCACCATGAGCGCCCTCACCCCTCCCGCCGGGCCACAGCGCCTTCTCAGGCGCTATCTCTGGACCTGGACCCTGCTCACCCTGGTGACCATCTGGCTCACCCTGGCCGGCGTTGCGTACTACACCGGCCTGCATGAGGCGGACGAAATCACCGACGGAAAGCTCGTATCGACCGCGGAACTGCTGCTGCGCCCGGACATGGGCCTGGGCTCCCACGACCAGCCCCTGTCGCTCCCTGCGGGCAGAAGCCCCCACGCGACGGGATATGCCCCCGAACTGCGCATCGTGGCCTGGACCGACAACCGCGTCGTGTGGGACTCGCACGGCATGGCAGCGTTTTTACCCTACCCGCTGGCACCAGGCCATCAGACTCTCACCCCCGACCCCACGCGCCCCGCCCACACCTGGCGCGCCTTTGTGGCCGATGCTGCGCAGGCCAACGGCCCAGCCCGGCGCGTGGCGGTGCTGATCGAGATGGGCTGGCGCCAGACGCTCGGACGGGACATTGCCGAGCACATCATTCGCCCCGCGCTGGTGCTCTTGCCGCTGGTCGCGCTTGTGCTGGCATGGAGCATTCGCCGGGCCGTGCGGCCCGTCGAACGCCTGTCGGATGACATCGACGCCCTCGACCTTGACAACGGAAAAATGCTGCCAGTGCACCAACCCTTCCGGGAACTGTCGCACACGGTGCATGCCATCAATACGCTGGTGCAGCGCCTGCAATCGCAATTGGAGCGCGAGCGCCGCTTCACCTCCGATGTGGCGCACGAATTGCGCACCCCGCTCACCGCCATGCTCCTGCAATCCCGCCTGGCACGCACCTGCGACAACCCTGCAGAGCGATCACAGGCCCTGGCGGCCGTGGAACAGGGCGCCCTGCGCGCCGGGCACATCCTGGGGCAGTTGCTCGACCTGGCCCGGGCCCAGAGCCTGGACAACCTGGCCATGGAGCCCGTGGACCTGTGCGCCCTGGCACAGCAGGAGCTGGCTTCCCATGCCCCGATCGCCTATGAGCGGGGGCAGGAACTGGCACTGGAAGCTCCGACCAACCCCGTGTGCGTACCGGGCCACAGAACCATGCTCGAACTGGCACTGCGCAACCTGATTGACAACGCCCTGCGGCACACACCCACCGGCACGCTGGTCGAGGTGTGCGTCGGGCATACCCCCGAAGGCCGCGTCATGCTGTCCGTCAGCGACAACGGCGCACGCGAGGGCGCCCAACCCAGCGACAACCCGGGCATGGGGGTGGGCCTGACGCTGGTGCAGCGCATTGCCGACGCCCAGGGCATTGCCCTGGAGCACACCACCGGCAGCCCGCAGGTGCCTCACCGGTTCACGCTTCTCTGGCCGCCCCGCTCCAGTTAATGCAGAGATAAGCCGGGGGCTCAACAATCGCCTCAATGACTGCACCGACTTCCGCCCCGATGCCCCTTTCCGCTCACGACCGCACCTCCTGGCACCCCACCGCCCTGCTGCTGGTGCTCGCCACCTGGCTGGCCACCATCGGCAACTTTCCGCTCTGGACGGCTCTCTGGAAGCTGCCCGAGACGCACGGCCTGAAGGCGATCGCGACCCTGGGCATCCTGGTGCTGGTGATTCTGGCGGCCACGCTGCTGCTGCTCAGCCTGCTGGTCTGGCCGCGCTGGCGCAAGCCGGCCGGCATCCTGCTGCTGGCCGTGACGGCATCGAGCAGCTACTTCATGTCCAGCTATGGCATCGTGATCGATCCGAGCATGATGACCAATGTCGTGCAGACCGACGTGGGCGAGGCACTGGACCTGGTCTCCTGGCCGCTGCTGGTCACCCTGGCGATCGGCGTGGTGCTGCCCGGCATCTGGTGGTGGCGCCAGCCCGTGCGCACGGTGGGCCGTGGTCGGCTGGTGGTGCACCAGCTGGGCGCCGGCCTGCTGGGCCTGCTGCTGGCCGTGGCGCTGCTTTGGACCTCGTTCCAGGACGTGGCCTCGCTCATGCGCAACCACAAGCAGCTGCGCTACATGATCAACCCGTTCAACACGGTGTACGCCATGGCACGGGTCGGGGTCGGCCGCACCGCACATGCCCAAAAACCGCTGCAGACTCTGGGCGAAGACGCGCAAGCGGCCGCAGCCACCGGTACCGACCCCGAAAGCGCGCCCCTCATCGTGCTGGTGGTGGGCGAGACGGCGCGCGCCGCCAATTTCGGGCTCGGCGGCTATGCGCGCGACACCACGCCGCGCCTGAACGCGCTGCAGGCCCAGGGCGACATGGTGTATTTCTCGAACGTCAGCTCCTGCGGCACCAACACCCAGGCCTCCGTGCCCTGCATGTTCTCACACCTGGGCAAGCAGGCCTTTGAAGATTCGAACGACCGGCACGAGAACTTGCTCGACGTGCTGCAGCGCGCCGGCATGGCCGTGCTGTGGTTGGACAACCAGTCCGGCTGCAAGGGGGTGTGCGATCGCGTGCCGACCGTGGAGACGCGCGCCCTCGACCTGGCCGGGCTGTGCCAGGACGGCCAGTGCCTTGACGAGGTCATGCTGCGCCAGTTGCCCCAGGAACTGGCCAAACTGCCCGTCGAACGCCGAGCCAAAGGCACGATGGTGGTAATGCACCAGATGGGCAGCCACGGCCCGGCCTACTACAAACGCTCGCCCGCAGCGTTCAAGCCGTTTCAGCCCGAATGCACCAGCAACGCCCTGCAGGAGTGCCCGGTAGCGCACATCCAGAACGCCTACGACAACTCGCTGCGCTACACCGACCACTTTCTGGCCGAAACGGTGCAATGGCTGCAGACGCAAAAACGACCCACAGCCATGATCTACGTGTCAGACCACGGCGAGTCGCTGGGCGAAAAGGGCCTGTACCTGCATGGCCTGCCCTATCGCATGGCCCCCAAAGAACAGACGCAGGTGCCCATGCTGGCCTGGATATCGCAACCCCTGCAGCGCGACATGCAGTGGAACATGCCCTGCCTGCAGACCAAGGCGGCGCAGCCCTGGTCACACGACAACCTGTTCCACAGCATGCTGGGCCTGGCGCGCGTGCGCACCAGTGCACAGAACGCAACCCTTGACATCCTGGCCGGCTGCACCCGGCCCGCATGAGGTGCCCGTGGTAGCCGTACCCCACCGGCTGCAGCAATATCGGTGAAAATTGCACACCGGCAGTCGGCCGGTGTTCCGCCATTTCACCCCACTGACTGCCACGCCCCTGCCGCATGTCCACCGTCTTCAACTTCACCTTCGTGCCCTGGTTCCGCTCGGTGGCGCCCTACATCCACAAGTTCCGCCACCAGACCTTCGTGGTGGGGCTCACGGGTGAAGCCATAGCGGCCGGCAAGCTGCACAACATCGCGCAGGACCTGGCGATGATCAAGGCCATGGGCGTCAAGATCGTGCTGGTGCACGGCTTTCGCCCGCAGGTGAACGAGCAGCTGCAGGCCAAGGGACACCAGGCCAAGTATTCGCACGGCATCCGCATCACCGACTCGGTGGCGCTCGACTGCGCCCAGGAGGCCGCCGGCCAGCTGCGCTACGAGATCGAGGCCGCGTTCAGCCAGGGCCTGCCCAACACGCCCATGGCCGACTCCACGGTGCGCGTGATCTCGGGCAACTTCATCACGGCGCGGCCGGTGGGCATTGTCGACGGCGTGGACTTCGAACACTCAGGCCTGGTGCGCAAGGTCGATGTGGCGGGCATCCAGCGCGCGCTGGACATGGATGCGCTGGTGCTGCTCTCTCCATTTGGCTTCTCGCCCACAGGCGAGGCCTTCAACCTGAACATGGAAGAAGTCGCGACCTCGGTGGCGATTGCGCTCAAGGCCGACAAGCTGCTGTTTTTGTCCGAGGTGCCCGGCATCCGAACCGACCCCGAGGCGCCCGAGAGCGACGACAACCCGATCGACACCGAGCTGCCCCTGGCCCAGGCCAGGCAGTTGCTGGCGCGCGTGCCGCCCAGCCAGCGCCCCACCGACACGGCCTTCTACCTGCAGCACTGCGTGAAGGCCTGCCAGGGCGGCGTGGAGCGCAGCCACATCATCCCGTTCGCCGTCGATGGTGCGCTGCTGCTTGAAATCTATGTGCACGATGGCATTGGCACCATGATCGTGGACGAGAAGCTCGAAGAACTGCGCGAAGCCACCGCCGACGACGTGGGCGGCATTCTGCAACT
>DMZZ01000302.1:0-3922 GCA_003484805.1 Comamonadaceae bacterium
ACAAGTCGATCGCCGTGGGCTTCGCCTTCTTCACCATCGCCACGGTGCTGGGTGCGCTCTGGGCGGCCGAGGCATGGGGCGGCTACTGGAGCTGGGACCCGAAGGAAACCTGGGCGTTGATCGTCTGGCTCAACTACGCCGCCTGGCTGCACATGCGCCTGATGAAGGGGCTGCGCGGCACGGTGTCGGCCTGGTGGGCGCTGGTCGGGCTGGTGGTGACCACCTTTGCTTTCCTCGGGGTTAACATGTTCCTGAGCGGCCTGCACAGCTACGGCAACCTGTAATCTGGCGTGGTCAATTGCGGGCAGAGCGGCAGTCTTTGCGGCGCCGGTGTAACCTGCTGTGGGACTGGAACGAAGCCGCTGTGGCTCCGCTCTACCTCTGAAGCGACATGTTCGCGCCGACAGGAGACCCGCCATGACCATCCCTTCCCGCCATCGGGAGTTCCAGCACTCCATTGCGTCTGAAATCACGCCCCGCGCTGTGTATGAGGAGCGCCGCCACCTGCTGCGTCTGTGGACAGCGGGCGCTGCCGGGGCCACGCTGGCAGCCTGGGCCGGGCGCGAAGCCCTGGCCGAGGCACCGCGCCCCGGCAAGCTGGCGGCACTGCCCGGCGGTGCCTCGGCCGTGGCAGGGGCCATGTCGCTGGAGAAGCTGACCAGCTACCAGGACGCCAGCACCTACAACAATTTTTACGAGTTCGGCACCGACAAGGCCGACCCCGCCCGCAACGCCCATACGCTCAAGACCACACCCTGGACGGTGGAGGTGGAGGGGCTGGTGAAGAAGCCGGGCAAGTACGGTATTGAAGACCTGATCAAGCTCAGCGCGCAGGAAGAACGCATCTATCGCCTGCGCTGCGTCGAGGGATGGTCGATGGTGGTCCCCTGGGTGGGGTATTCGCTGTCGGAGCTGATCCGGCGCGTGGAACCGCTGGGTAGTGCGAAGTATGTGGAGTTCATCACCCTCGCCGACAAGGCGCGCATGCCCGGCCTGGGTTCGCGCGTGCTCGACTGGCCGTATGTGGAGGGGCTGCGGCTCGACGAGGCCATGCACCCGCTGACGCTGCTGGCCTTTGGCATGTACGGCGAGGTGCTGCCGAACCAGAATGGCGCCCCGGTGCGCCTGGTGGTGCCGTGGAAGTACGGTTTCAAGAGCGCCAAGAGCATCGTGAAAATCCGCTTCACCGAGAAGGAGCCCGCCACGGCCTGGAACAAGGCGGCACCGCAGGAATACGGATTTTACTCCAACGTGAATCCGCTGGTGGACCATCCGCGCTGGAGCCAGGCCACCGAGCGGCGCATCGGTGAAGATGGCCTGTTTGCGAAGAAGCGCAAGACGCTGATGTTCAATGGCTACGAAGCCCAGGTCGGGCAGCTGTACGCCGACATGGATCTGAAAAAGCATTTCTGAGGCTGCTGCTCTGTGCCGCCCCGGCTGGCACAGGCCCGTGCACCATGAACCCACTGCTGATGCGCCCCGCCGCCAAGCCCGTGGTCTTCGGGCTGGCGCTGCTGCCCCTGATCTGGCTCATCTTCGCGGCCGCGACCGACCAGCTGGGCGCCAACCCGGCCGAGGCCCTGATCCGCTCCCTGGGCGACTGGACGCTGCGCATGCTGTGCCTGGTGCTGGCCGTGACGCCCCTGCGGGTGGTGACAGGCACACCCGCCCTGGCGCGCTTTCGCCGCATGCTGGGGCTGTTCGTGTTTTTCTATGCCGTGCTGCACCTTTTGGCCTACGCGTGGTTCGACATGGGCTTGGACGGCGCCGAAATCGCGCGCGACATCGCCAAGCGTCCCTTCATTCTGGTGGGCATGCTGACAGGGCTGTTGTTGCTGGTGCTGGCGGCCACGTCGTTCAACCGGGCGATTCGCTGGCTTGGCGCTGCCCGCTGGCGCATGCTGCACCGGGCGGTGTACGCCATCGCCGGGCTGGCGGTGCTGCATTTCTACTGGATGCGCGCCGGCAAGAACGACTTTGCCGAGGTGGTGGTGTATGAGGTTCTGCTGGCAGCCCTGCTGGGCTGGCGCGTCTGGCACCGCTGGCAGCAGCGCCGCAGGGCGGCGGAGCCTGCCAACGCCTCTGCAGCGCCTTGATTGCTATGAATAATATAGCTTCCAGCACTTGTCAGATAAGCGCCGGTGGCTATTCAGGGCAATAATTTTTCGTGGCGGAAGGTGTCCTGCGCCGTTTCTCGGCTGCGGATGACGTGGGCCGTCGCACCATCCACTAGGATTTCAGCCGCACGGCCGCGGGTGTTGTAGTTGCTGGCCATGGCCATGCAGTAGGCACCGGCCGACAGCACTGCCAGATGGTCGCCGGGCTGCACGGCCAGGCTGCGGTCCCGGCCCAGCCAGTCACCGCTTTCACACACCGGGCCGACGACGTCGTAGACCTGCGTCGCAACGCCGGAGCGCGCCTGCAGCGGCACGATGCCGTGGAAGGCCTGGTACATGGCGGGGCGGGGCAGGTCATTCATGGCGGCATCGACGATGCAGAAGTTCTTTTCCTCGCCGGGCTTGAGGTAGAGCACCTCGGTGACGCACAGTCCGGCGTTGCCCACGAGCGAGCGGCCGGGTTCGATCATGAACTGCCGGTCGCCAAAGCCCCGGGCATCGATCTTGGCCAGGAGTTGCTGCCACAGGGCATCGGCGGCCGGCGGGGTGTCGCCGTTGTAATTGATGCCCAGGCCGCCGCCAAAGTCGATGTGCTGAATCGGAATGCCCGCCGCTTCGATGGCCTCGACCAGGTCGAGCACGCGGTCGGCGGCATCGAGGTAGGGCGTAGCTTCGGTGATTTGCGAGCCGATGTGGCAGTCGATGCCCACCACGCGCAGCCCGGGCAGCGCCGCCGCGCGCTGGTAGGTGGCCAGCGTGCGCTCATGCGCCACGCCAAACTTGTTGCCCTTGAGGCCCGTGGAGATGTACGGGTGGGTCTTGGGATCGACGTTCGGGTTCACGCGGATGCTGACCGGGGCCGTCTGGCCCGCCGCCGTGGCGACTTCGCTGAGCACTTCCAGTTCGGCTTCGCTCTCGACGTTGAAGCACAGAATGCCTGCCTGCAGTGCCTGGCGCATTTCGGCGCGTGTTTTGCCCACGCCGGAGAAGATCACCTTGGCCGGGTCGCCGCCTGCGGCCAGAACGCGTTCGAGTTCACCGCCAGAGACGATGTCGAACCCGCAACCCTGGCGGGCAAAGAACTGCAGCATGGCCAGCGAGGAGTTGGCCTTCATGGCGTAGCAGATATGGAGTTTGCGTCCGGCAAAACCGCGCTGGTAGGCCGCCAGTGCCTCGCGCATGGAGGCCATGGAATAGACGAACAGCGGTGTGCCATGCGCCTGGGCGAGATCACTCACGCACACGTCTTCAACAAACAATTCGTTGTGGCGGTAGGCAATATGGGGATGGCCGGGCAGTGCGGTGGAAGTCATGGCGTGGCAGAGGAGGCGGGGACGGACCGGGAGGGAGCCTGGGATGGGATGGGTGTCAGCGTCTGGGGCAGCGTGGCACGCTGTGCCGACGCGGGTTCCGTGGGCTGATACAGCGGGCCGCGCTGACCACAGGCGCTGAGGCCTGCCATGCTGGCAACAAGGATGATGGGACTGACTAGAATTTGGGACGCTCTCAACATATTGAAATTGTAATGACCGACCTTGAATTCATGGACCGTGCCGAGCAATTGCTGCTCGCCGTGGAGCAATGCTGCGATCGGATCAACGACGAAACGGACGCCGATGTCGATAGCCAGCGCACGGGCGGAATGATCACGCTGACGTTCAGCAACCGGAGCCAGATCGTCATCAATCTGCAAAAACCCCTGCACGAGATCTGGATGGCAGCCCGCTCGGGGGGCTACCACTACCGTTTCGATGCAGGCCAGTGGCAGGACACGAAAGGGGGTGGAGAGTTCTTTGCCAACCTCA
>DMZZ01000145.1:0-20638 GCA_003484805.1 Comamonadaceae bacterium
AGCGGGCGCAGCACGCGCAGGTCGATCACCTCGGCCTGCACGCCCTCGCGTGCCAGCACATCGGCCGCCGCCAGGCATTTGGGCAGGCTGTTGCCGTAGGTCACGAGGCTCACATCCGCGCCGCTGCGGCGCACGCGCGCATGGTCAATGTCCACCACCGTCACGGCCGGGTCGAGCGCGCCCTCTGCGTTGTAGAGCACGATGTGCTCGAAGACCAGCACCGGGTTGGGGTCGGCCAGGGCGGCGGCCAGCATGTGGCGCGCATCCTCCACGGTGGCGGGCGCCAGCACCTTGAGACCGGGGATATGGGCGTACCAGCCTTCGAGGCTGTGCGAGTGCTGCGCCGCCAGCTGGCGCCCGCCCCCCGTGGCCATGCGGATCACCAGCGGCACGGCGAACTGGCCGCCCGACATGTGCGACAGGCTGGCGGCGTTGTTCATGATCTGGTCCAGCGCCAGCAGGCTGAAGTTGCAGGTCATGATTTCGACGATGGGGCGCAGGCCGGCCAGGGCCGCGCCCACACCGGCGCCGACGAAGCCGTTTTCGGCCAGCGGGGTGTCACGGATGCGCTCGGGCCCGAACTCTTCGAGCAGGCCCTTGGTCACGGCGTAGCAGCCGCCGTAGCGGCCCACGTCTTCGCCCATCACGAAGCAGCGCGGGTCGGCCTGCAGCGCGTCGCGCAGGGCCTGGCGGCAGGCCTCGCGGTAGGTCATCGTCACGGGTGTCGCGCTCATGGCATCGCCTCCTGGACCACGCGGTCCATCAGCACAAACCGCTCCAGCATCTCCACCGGCTCCAGCGTGCCCGCTTCGGCCTGGGCCACTGCGGCATCGATCTCGGCGGAGACTTCAGCGTTCAGGCGGGCCTCGTCGTCGTCACTCCACTGGTGGTTGGCCTGCATCCACTGGCGCAGGCGCTCGATCGGGTCGCGCAGCTTCCACTGCTCGACCTCGTCGCGCGTGCGGTAGGCCTGGGTGTCGAACATCGAATGGGCGCGAAAGCGGTAGGTGCGACATTCGAGCAGGTACGGCCCCTGCCCGGCCCGGATGTGATCGACGGCCTGCCGGGCTGCGGCCTCCATGCGCACGGGGTCCATGCCATCGACCTGCGCGGCCGCCATGCGGTAGGCGTCGGCCTTGCGGTACACCTCGGTCTGCGCGTCGGATTCGTCCAGCGGCACACCCATGGCATAGAGGTTGTTCTCGCAGACGAACAGCACCGGCAGCTTCCACAGCGCGGCCAGGTTCATGCTTTCATGGAAGGCGCCTTCCGCCACGGCGCCTTCGCCAAAGAAGCAGGCGGTGACGGCGCCGGGCCGCAACTGCTGGTCGGCCAGGGCAATGCCCACCGCCAGCGGCAGCCCGCCGCCCACGATGGCATTGCCGCCAAAAAAGCGCTGCTCGCGGTCGAACAGGTGCATGGAGCCGCCGCGGCCCCGGCAGCAGCCTTCCACCTTGCCCAGCATCTCGGCCATCAGGGGCGCCATGGGCACGCCCCGGGCCAGTGCATGCCCGTGCTCGCGGTACGTGGCGAGCACGGCATCGCGCGCTTCCAGCGCCGCCATCACGCCCACGGCCACGGCCTCCTCGCCGTCATAGAGGTGCAGAAACCCGCGAATCTTCTGCGCCTGGTACAGCTCCACGCAGCGCGCCTCGAAGCGCCGGATGCGCAGCATGGCGCGGTACAGGTGGTGCAGGTGCGCACGGTCGAGGTGGATTTTTTCAGCCATGGTGCGCCCTCACTTCTCGTCGCTTTCCAGCGTGGAAAGGTCGCCTTCGGGCAGGCCCAGCTCGCGCGCCTTGAGCAGGCGGCGCATGATCTTGCCGCTGCGCGTCTTGGGCAGGTTGGCGCGAAACTCGATGCTCTTGGGCGCCACCGCCGCTCCCAGGCGCTTGCGCGCATGGCCCAGCAGTTCGCGCTGCAGCGCCTCACTGGCTTCAAAGCCGGGCTTGAGCGCGACGAAGGCCTTGACCACCTCGCCGACCATGGGGTCGGGGATGCCGATCACCCCCGCCTCGGCCACGGCCGGGTGCTCCAGCAGGGCGCTTTCCACCTCGAACGGGCCGATCAGGTGGCCCGACGACTTGATGACATCGTCGGCACGGCCGACAAACCAGTAGTACCCATCGGCGTCGCGCCGCGCCAGGTCACCCGTCAGGTACCAGCCCTCGACGAAGCATTTGCGGTATCGCTCGTCCTCGTGCAGGTAGCCGCGCATCATGGAAGGCCAGGGCACGCGCAGGGCCAGTTCGCCATCGGTGTCGGGCGTGTCGATCACCCGCACGCTTGCGCCTTCGCGCTGGACGATGGCCGCCGTGATGCCCGGCAGCGGCTTGCCCATCGAGCCGGGCTTGATGTCCATCGCCGCATAGTTGGCCACCATGATGCCGCCCGTCTCGGTCTGCCACCAGTTGTCGTGGAACGGCAGGCCGAATGCCTCCACGCCCCACACCACGGCCTCCGGGTTCAGCGGCTCCCCCACGCTGGCCATGAAGCGCAAAGCTGACAGGTCGTAGCCCTTCACGGCATCGGCACCGAGTTTCATCATCATGCGGATGGCGGTGGGGGCGGTGTACCAGACGGTGACGCGCTCGCGCTCGAGCACGCCGTACCAGGTCTGCGCGTCGAACTCGGCTTCCACCACCACCATGGTCACCCCGCAGGCCAGCGGCGCAAGAATGCCGTAGCTGGTGCCCGTGACCCAGCCCGGGTCGGCGGTGCACCAGAACACATCGTCCTCATGCAGGTCCAGGGCATAACGGCCAGTGACCAGGTGCGCCAGCACGGCCGCATGCACATGCACTGCGCCCTTGGGCCGTCCGGTGGTGCCGCTGGTGAAGTGCAGCAGGGCCATGGATTCCGGGTCGGTGGCCCCGATGGTGTAGTGCGGTGAGGCGGCGGACAGCAACGCATCCCAGCGGTACACACCGGCCTCGCCCTCAGGGGCCTCTCCGACCACGATCACATGCCGCAGGCCCGGCAGGCGCTCGCGCAGGCCCTGCACCTTGCGCTTGTACAGCTCGGGCGTGGTCACCAGCACCCGGGCGTCGCCCATCTCGGCCCGGGTGGCGATCGGCTCGGGGCCGAAGGCCGAAAAGAGCGGCGTGACCACGCAGCGCGCCTTGAGCGCGCCGAGCATCGCCACATAGAGCTCGGGCAGGCGCCCCATGAGCACGAACACCCGCTCGCCGGGCTGCACACCCAGGCTTTCGAGCGCATTGGCAAACCGGTTGGTGGCCTGGGCCAGGTCGGCATAGCTCAGGTCGCGCCGCTCGCCGCTTTTGCCGAGCCAGCGCAGGGCGGTGCGCGTGCCGCGGCCGTGCAGCAGGTGCCGGTCCACGGCTTCGTGGGTCATGTTGAGACCGGCCCCATCAGGCAGCCCTTCGAGGAGGCCTGCCGCGTCCGCCCAGTTGAACCGGGAAGACACGCGTTCGTAATCATCAAGATGGGGGGGCGGCTGCAGCACCGCAGGTTTGCGGATCAGGGCCTTGCCCATGCCCCGGTGGACGTCAGACATCGTGCGCGCCTCCTGTAAGGGGTCTCCCGGGACGCCCCTCTGTGCTCGGGGCTAGCCGACAGTGCAGAAGCGAAGGGAAAGGACTCTGTGCCCTTTATACCGTCATGCCCCGGCTGCCGCAATCAGGTTCAGGCTGGGATGCAGTTCATTCGGCGCACAGCCCGTTTCTCCACCAGCCGGTAAAATCTGCCCTTCCTGACATTGCCCTCCGCCCGATAAACACGGGCCCGCAAGACCATGATCCGCCTCTCTGAAATCCGGCTGCCGCTGTCCGCGCTGCCGTCCGACCCCGACACCCATCCTGAAGCGGCCCTGCGTGCCCAGGCCGCACTGGTGCTCGGCCTGGCCGATACCGGCATCGCCACGTTGCAGGTCTTCAAGCGCAGTTTCGATGCGCGCAAAGCGGCGCTGCTGGCGGTGTACATCGTGGATATCGCCCTCGCTGATCCGGCGCAGGAAGCGGCCCTGCTCTCTCGCCACAGCGTCAACCCGCACATCCAGCCCACGCCCGACATGGCCTGGCGTCCCGTGGGCCAGGCCCCAGCGGGGCTGCGCGAGCGCCCGGTGGTAGTGGGCTTTGGCCCCTGCGGCATCTTCGCGGCACTGGTGCTAGCGCAGATGGGTTTTCGGCCCATCGTGCTGGAGCGCGGAAAGACGGTGCGCGAGCGCACCAAGGACACCTGGGGCCTGTGGCGCCAGCGTGCGCTGCACCCCGAAAGCAATGTGCAGTTCGGCGAGGGCGGCGCCGGAACCTTCTCGGACGGCAAGCTCTACAGCCAGATCAAGGACCCGCGCCACCTGGGCCGCAAGGTGATGGAGGAGTTCGTGCAGGCCGGCGCACCGCCCGAGATCCTGTACGTGGCGCACCCGCACATCGGCACCTTCAAGCTCGTGAAAGTGGTCGAGACGCTGCGCGAGCAGATCATTGCGCTGGGGGGCGAGGTGCGCTTTCAGCAGCGCGTGACCGATGTACTCGTCGAAGAAGACACCGCCGGCCAGCGCCAGCTGCGCGGCCTGCGCGTGCTGGACCAGGCCACGGGCCAGACCCACGAACTACCGGCCACCCATGTGGTGATGGCCCTGGGCCACAGCGCGCGCGACACCTTTGCCATGCTGCACGAGCGCGGCGTGCACATGCAGGCCAAACCGTTTTCCATCGGCTTTCGCATCGAGCACCCGCAGGGCGTGATCGACCGCGCGCGCTGGGGCCGCCACGCCGGCCACCCGCTGCTGGGCGCGGCCGACTACAAGCTGGTGCACCACGCCGTCAACGGCCGCACCGCCTACAGCTTCTGCATGTGCCCCGGCGGCACCGTGGTGGCCGCCACCAGCGAACCCGGCCGCGTGGTCACCAACGGCATGAGCCAGTATTCGCGCAACGAACGCAACGCCAACGCGGGCATGGTGGTGGGCATCGACCCGCAGGACTACCCCACCGACCCCGGCGCCTTCGAAGCCCAGCTCGGCGCCACGTACGGCGTGGAGGCGCTGAAGAACGGCGAGCACCACCCGCTTTCGGGCATCGTGCTGCAACGCCAGCTGGAGTCGAACGCCTATGTGCTGGGCGGCAGCAACTACAACGCGCCGGGCCAGCTCGTCGGCGACTTCATCGCAGGCCGCGCCTCGCAGGCGCTGGGCAGCGTGGAGCCCTCGTACAAGCCCGGCGTGACGCCCTGCGACCTGCGCGAGGCCCTGCCCGCGTACGCCACCGAGGCGCTGCGCGAAGCCTTGCCCGCGTTCGGCCGCAAGATCAAGGGCTTCGACATGCACGACGCCGTGCTCACCGGCGTGGAGACACGCACCTCATCACCACTCAAGATCGGTCGGGGCGAGAACCTGCAAAGCCTGAACACCGTCGGCCTGTACCCGGCGGGCGAAGGCGCGAGCTATGCGGGCGGCATTTTGTCGGCCGGGGTGGATGGGATCAAGGTGGGCGAGGCCGTGGCGCGCAGCTTGTTGTCACCCCTTGCGTAAGCGCCGCCTTCCTATCCCTGCGCACCAAATATACTGTATGCTTAAACAGTTTTTAGCCTCAAGGAATTGCAGTGCCGCTGAGTTCAATCGAAATTTGTGCGGGTGCAGGCGGTCAAGCGCTCGGCCTTGAACAAGCCGGGTTTGATCACGTCAGTCTGGTCGAGATAGAGCCCCCTGCCTGCGAAACCCTACGGTTCAATCGCCCGCAGTGGCATGTCACCCAAGGTGATGTGCGCTACTACCAGGCAGATCGTTGGCGCGGCATTGAGTTGTTGGCGGGGGGAGTTCCGTGCCCCCCGTTCTCCAAAGCGGGGAAACAGCTCGGAATCGACGATGAACGCGATCTCTTTCCAGAGGCCATCCGCTTGGTGTCGGAGTGCATGCCTGAAGCAGTGATGCTGGAAAACGTGCGGGGCTTGTTGGATGCGGTGTTTGACGACTACCGTGAAAACATCGTTAAAAGCTTACAAAAACTGGGGTACACCGCTGAATGGCGCTTGCTACACGCAAGTGACTTTGGCGTACCGCAATTGCGTCCGCGGGTTGTGTTTGTAGCGCTAAAGAAAGATGCCGCAGCCTACTTCAACTGGCCCGAAGCTCATGCACAACGCCCCCCCACAGTGGGAGACGCACTGGTGGATCTGATGCAAGCCGATGGATGGCGCGGTGCAGAACAATGGCAAAAGCAGGCATGCGAAATTGCTCCAACCCTTGTGGGTGGCAGCAAAAAACATGGTGGCCCTGACCTCGGCCCCACACGTGCCAAAAAAGCCTGGGCAGCACTTGGCGTTGACGGCATGGGGATTGCGAATGCGGCCCCGGATCCCGACTTCATCGGCATGCCTCGCTTGACGGTTCGAATGGCCGCACGTATCCAAGGCTTCCCGGACCACTGGCAATTCAGCGGGAAAAAAACAGCGGCCTACCGGCAAATCGGCAATGCCTTTCCGCCCCCAGTCGCCTGCGCAGTCGGCGAGAAAATTCGCATCGCGCTCAACGCAGCGGCCAAACCCAAACTCAAAAGAGCCTGACCCATGCAAGACAAACCAGCCCGGGGCGGTGCCCGAGGCAAACTGCGCGCCCATTTCCTCGCGAATCTGGGGCGTGTGATGGACTCGGACGAACTGCGCGCTGTGGCTGACAACCAATCAGAATGGGCTCGCAGGGTGCGTGAGCTTCGCACCGAAGAGGGCTACCTGATCCTGACGCACAACGACCGCAGCGAGCTCAAACCCGGACAGTACCTGCTCGAATCCGCCAAGCCACAACCTGCGTTCGCACGCGCCATTTCAAAAGAAACACGCGCTTTTGTGCTGGACCGTAATGGTTTCACTTGTCAGATGTGCGGAGCCGTAGCGGGGGAACCCCACCCCTACGACACCACCCGCAAAACGCGCCTGCACCTTGGGCATGTCATCGACAAAAGCATGGGTGGCACCGATGACGCAGCTAATTTGCGAGCCATTTGCTCGGTCTGCAACGAAGGCGCATCCAATGCCACCTTGACCCGCCCCGATCTGCAGAAGATTCTGGTACAGGTTCGTCGCGCCACCGCAGCAGACCAGCTTGAAGTGCTCAAGTGGCTGATGACCAAGTTTCCGCAACAGACGAAATCACATTTGCTGACGAAGCCATGAACACGCGGAAGAAGCCGGACATGCAAGCGCCTGTTTTTGGATCATAAACTCGCACCCGTCATGCGGTCGTCGAAGATGATCCTATGCAAATAGCGAAGATGCCTCCTCTGGGAGCAAAGCACATCCCATAGCCCCCCGCACAGTTCGCACTCCACAAAAGAAACCGCCGCAGGGCGTGAACCCTGCGGCGGTCTGTGCGAACCGAACCCGAAGGCCCGGCGGCGCATCGCGTACTCAACCCTGCTGCGCGTTCTGCAGCGCGGCGATACGCTCTTCAATAGGCGGGTGGGTGCTGAACAGCTTGCCGATGCCCCCGGCGATGCCCATGGCCGCCATGCTTTTGGGGAGTTCTTGCGTGTGCACACCGCCCAGGCGAGCCAGGGCGTTGATCATGGGCTGGCGGCGGCCCATGAGCTGGGCAGCACCGGCGTCTGCGCGGAATTCGCGCTGGCGCGAGAACCAGGCGACGATGATGGCGGCCACAAAGCCCAGCAAGATGTCGAGCACGATGGTGGTTGCGTAGTACCCAATGCCGGGGCCCGAGCGGTTTTCGTTGTTCTTGTTCAGGAAGCTGTCCACCGCGTAGCCAATCACACGCGACAGGAACACCACGAAAGTGTTCATCACGCCCTGGATCAGCGTCATGGTGACCATGTCGCCGTTGGCAATGTGCGCCACCTCGTGGCCGATGACGGCTTCGACCTCTTCGCGTGTCATGTTCTGCAGCAGGCCGGTGGAGACGGCCACCAGGGCCGAGTTCTTGAAGGCGCCGGTGGCAAAGGCGTTGGGGTCGCCCTCAAAAATACCGACCTCGGGCATGCCGATGTCGGCCTTGTCGGCGAACTTGCGCACGGTCTCGACGATCCAGGCCTCGTCCACCGAGCGCGTGCCGTCGATGATCTGCACCTTGGCGCTCCACTTGGCCATGGGCTTGCTGATGAGCAGCGAGATGATGGCTCCGCCAAAGCCCATGATGAACGCGAAGCCGAGCAACGCGCCCAGGTTCAGCCCGTTGGCGGTGAGGAAACGGTTGACGCCAAGGAGGCTGGCCACAATGCCCAGCACGGCCACCACGGCAACGTTGGTCAACAGGAACAGGACGATTCTTTTCATGGTGCTTCCACAGGAATGCAGGGTTGTCAGAGCTTGAAGGTGGGCAGATGGGGGTGGCCACCGGCGCCTTCAAGCAGGGCGAGCCGCAAGGGATGACCTGCATAACCCTCGCGAGTCGGTGGTAGTGCGGATCGGGATGGGCCACAAGGCGTCTTTTCGATGCCAATAGCTCGGCTATTGGCAAGAAAAGCAACGCAGTGGACCGCCCGAGACCGCGCCATCACAGACCGCAGGGAGTTATGCAGGTCATCCCATGAGTGCGGAATACAGAAGGGTCATCATAAAAGGAAAAGTTCTCGTTCTCGTGGCACCAGCCCGGTATCCCCATGACGGGCAAAGGAACGAAGGGCTTGCGCGACCAATCTTCAGGCTGCAGTTCATGGGCCAGCCAAGCATCCAAACTTGCTATTGATTCAATAGCTGTCGGCGATTGATAGACGTGCGCCGTGATGCCTTTTCGTGCAAAAACCAGTTTTTCCATCAGCGCATGCCCCACCAACACCAGCCGGGCCTGCGCCCACAGGGGCCGCAGGTCAATGAAGAGGCGGCGCCAGTCCCGCGCATGCAGCGCGCTCCACAACGGCGCGGGCGCATCGAGCACGGCGCCGTTTTCGTCGAACAGCGTGAGCGCATCGCGCAGCGGCCCGCGCACCGCCTCCACGCCCTGTGCGGCAATGGCCTGGGCCTGCAACTGGTTCATGCGCCGCTTGGCGCGGGGCAGGTGCAGCCAGACCAGGCCGTTGAAAAAATCGTGCAGGTTGTCGCGCGTGGGAACCCGGCCCGTCTCGAAGATGAACTGCTCATAGGCCTGGCCTGGGGGCAGTGTCTCCTGCGGCACGAAACGCACCGGAGCATCGGGCGCGGACCCCAGGACCTGCGCCACCGGAGTACCGGCGACCACCTGCCGGGCCAGCGGCAAGCCGCGCTCACGCCAAGGGGCCAGCCAGGGCGCTTGCCAGTCGATGGCAGCGAATTCTGTCATGCCTCACCGGGCAAGGGGGCCCACATGACGCACGCTTTGCGGGTGGTGGAGCAGGTCGATCTCGAACGATTGTGGATGGCGCTCAAGAATGCGCAGGGCCGATTGCGCAGGCGCGAGCAATCCTTTGTCGCGCAGCCTCCCCGCCACAGCATGGAGAGCGCAGGGCGCGCCAAAGACCAGTTCCGGCACGGCCTGGAGCACATCTTCACGCCGCACCCGCTGCAGGGCAAGCCGCTGCAGGGACGCGCGCAGTGCGTGCAAGGGCGCAGGCAAAGGCGGTGCCGGGCGCCTGCCCAGCCGGCTGGGCCAGGTAACGACCTCGGGCGCAACAGGCGCGGCAGGAACCTCCCTGGACGGCACCACCGGCTGGACCCTGACTGCCACCTGGGGCGTGCCAACCGCGCGCAGTTCGAAGGCTTGCGTTGCAAGCAACAACTTTGTCAGCGTCGCAAAACCATGGCTGCGCACGTCAAAGACCGCTTTCGCGCCCAGCTGCATGCGCAGGGCGCTGACGGTCGCCCAGCCATCGGCATCCTGGCTGTCCTGCGCGGCCTGCCGCAGGCGCGCCAGCAGCCGCACGTCCTGACGCACAACTGCAGAAGGATCACTGCTGGACTGCGGCGGCACCGGCACAGATGCCCCAGCAGAAGCTAGAGCGGGCACAGCCGGCGCATGCACAGGCAATGGGCAGTAAACGATGCGATTGGGCGCAGGGTCCGGAAAAAGACGGAATGCCGCGCCGTGCTGGCGGAACCACACTGCCGTTTTCTCCGATAGGGCCAGAATCCCCTGCTGACGCAACGCGGCCACGACCGCGTTCAGATGCTGGGGCAACCCGCTGCGGAGCGCCGGAAATGCCTTGAGGACTCGCTGCTCAGCGTCCTGCTCGGTGGCGGCGGCAGACAACGCTCCCTTGGCGGGCTCGACAGGCGCAGGCGGCTCGGGCTCGGCTGCACGCGGGGTCTCTGCCGCGGGCGCCGCGACCAGCTCCATGAGCACCACGTCGTCGTAAAAACTCTCCGGGTTGGCGAAGATCCGGTCGGCCAGACTGAAGCACCACACCTGACAGCCACGCTCGCGCAGCCAGGTGGCCAAGGGCACGAAGTCTGCGTCACCCGAGCAGATAGCCACCGCATCGATGGCATTGGTGCATACCGCTTCGACTGCGTCGATCACCAAGGCGCTGTCGGTCGTCACCTTGTTGACGATCATGTTGGCGACGGGGCGCACGCCATGGCGCCACAGCACTGACTCGATGGCTTTGAGGCTCTCCGCCCGACCATAGGCGCGCTTGTACAACACCCGCTCGGCGCGCTGACGCACATCGGTCAGGACATGGTCGAGCGCAGTGGGGTCGCACAGGTTGTCCGCATCGATGAACAGCGCCAGGCTGCGCGCCGTACCCTGCAGGGTGCAGGGTGCAGGGTGCAGGGTGCCGGGGGCAACGGGCATCAGCTCACCAGCCGCCACGGCAGCGCTTCACCCGCGCGCAGAGGTTTGAGCTCGGCCTCGCCGAAGGCAAAGCTGTCGGGCGGCGTCCAGGATTCGCGGCGCAGGGTGATGGTGCCGCTGTTGCGCGGCAGGCCGTAGAAGGCCGGGCCGTGGAAGCTGGCGAAGGCTTCGAGCTTGTCGAGCGCGCCCGCATTGTCGAAGGCCTCGGCGTACATCTCGATGGCCGCGTGCGCGGTGTAGCAGCCGGCGCAGCCACTGGCGTGTTCCTTGAGGTGCGCGGGGTGCGGCGCACTGTCGGTGCCCAGGAAGAACTTGGCCGAGCCACTGGTGGCGGCCTGCACCAGCGCCTGGCGGTGCGTTTCGCGCTTGAGCACCGGCAGGCAGTAGTAGTGTGGGCGGATGCCGCCGGTGAATATGGCGTTGCGGTTGTAGAGCAGGTGGTGCGCGGTGAGGGTGGCGGCGGTGAAGCGGTCGGACTCCTGCACATAGTCGGCCGCTTCCTTGGTGGTGATGTGCTCGAAGACGATTTTCAGCTCGGGGAAGTCGCGGCGCAGCGGGATGAGCTGCTGCTCGATGAACACGGCTTCGCGGTCGAACAGATCGATGTCGGGGCTGGTCACCTCGCCATGCACCAGCAGCAGCAGGCCCGCCTTCTGCATGGCCTCCAGGGTCTTGTAGGTCTTGCGCAGGTCGGTCACACCCGCGTCGCTGTTCGTCGTGGCGCCAGCCGGGTAGAGCTTGGCGGCGACGACACCGGACGCTTTGGCCCGGGCAATCTCGTCGGGCGGCAGGTTGTCGGTGAGGTAGAGCGTCATCAGCGGCTCGAACGAGACACCTGCGGGTACCGCCGCAAGAATGCGCTGCTTGTAGTCACAAGCCTGTTGCGCCGTGGTCACGGGCGGGCGCAGGTTGGGCATGATGATGGCGCGACCGAACTGGGCGGCGGTGTGTGGCACCACGGTGTGCAGCGGCGCTCCGTCGCGCACGTGCAGATGCCAGTCGTCGGGGCGGGTGATCGTGAGGGTGTCTTGGGCGGCAGTCATGGCCGCCATTGTCCCACCACTCTCTCGGCATGGTGCCCGGCGGGGCCTGCCATTCATCACCCGTGGGTTGCCTTATTCGGGGTCGAAACCGGCCAGGTCCAGTGCCTCGCGCAGCGAATCAAGCGCGTCACGCACCAGGAAGGTTTCCGCATCGTCGCGGGAAACGGCACGGATGGCCTCGTGGCTGATGCGTTTGACGAACTGCGCCAGCGCCTGGGCGTTTTCAGGGGTGAGTTCAGCGGTGATGACCACGGGTTGCGACATATTCAGGTTCTCGTTCTGGCCCTGCTGCCGCGCCGGAATATTCCGGCCTTGCGCATCTTACCGGCTGAACCCGGCCGCCCACAGCAGCGGCGCCCGTGGGCGCCGCCGAACCGCTGCGCATCTTCAGCGACCTGCCTGTTTGCTGCGCAACAGAGCCGCGCCAGCGCAATAGCCCTGGGTTTGCACCGTGTGCTGGAGCATCTCTTCGCTGACGAAGTTTTTGGCAACGCGGTTGCCAATCTGGTCACCGGCCGACTGGCGCACAAAGCGCATCGCATCACCATAGTCCTTGACATCCTTGCGGCAGCGGGAGTCGTCCTCGGGAGCAAGGCGCGCTTCGGCGATTTTTTGCGGTGCGGTCTGGGCTTGCGCCGAAACGAAAGCCGGAGCCAGCAGAGCCGACAAAAGCAGGGGCAGGGCAAATTGCATGATGGAACCTCCAGTCATGCAACTGTTGCGCTGCAACATTACTCAATGATGAAGCAGTTGTCGGAACCTTACTTGCATTGCAAGCCCCGGCTCCAGGGTCGGGCAGAGGCGCATCGAAAGGGGCGCGCAAGGTTTATCTTGGGTAGACCCCTTCCCAAGGCACCATTGCTCAGAAGGTGTGAATGAATCCGGCGTGCCCGAGCAGGCCGCGAAAACGCGGCCGATCGAGGCGCAAAGCACAGCCATAGCCCGTGCTATGGCGAGCATTTGCAACGACGAGCGGGTGTGTTTTGGCGGAATGAGCGGGTATAGTGGGTTCGTTCACACCTTCTCAGTGCTGCAGGATTTTGTTCAGGAAGTCCTTGGTGCGCGACTGGCGCGCGTCGGGGTTGTTGAAGAATTCTTCCTTCGAACAGTCTTCCAGGATCTTGCCGCCCACGTCCATGAAGATCACGCGGTGGCTGACCTTGCGTGCAAAGCCCATTTCGTGGGTCACGCACATCATGGTCATGCCCTCGTTGGCCAGGCCGACCATCACGTCCAGCACCTCGCCCACCATTTCGGGGTCGAGTGCCGAGGTAGGCTCGTCAAACAGCATGACGATAGGGTCCATGCTCAGTGCCCGCGCAATGGCCACGCGCTGCTGCTGGCCGCCCGAGAGCTGGCCCGGGAACTTGTCCTTGTGGGCCATCAGGCCCACGCGCTCCAGCATCTTGAGACCACGCTTTTGGGCGTCGTCGGGGTTGCGGCCCAGCACCTTGATCTGCGCGATGGTGAGGTTGTCCGTCACCGACAGGTGCGGAAACAGCTCGAAGTGCTGGAACACCATGCCCACGCGGCTGCGCAGCTTGGGCAGATCGGTTTTGGGGTCGTGCACCGCCACGCCATCCACATAGATTTCACCCTTCTGGAAGGGTTCGAGCGCATTGATGGTCTTGATCAGTGTGGACTTGCCCGAGCCCGAGGGGCCGCACACGACCACCACCTCACCCTTCTGGATGCGGGTGGAGCAATCGGTCAGCACCTGCACGGGGCCATACCACTTGGATACGTTCTTGAGTTCAATCATTTTTGTTCCTCGGTGTCTTGTGCGTCAGCGGATGATGGCGATCTTCTGGTGCAGGCGTTTCACCATCCAGGAAAGGGCGTAGCACATGACGAAATACAGCACGGCTGCGGCCAGGTAGGCCTCGATGGGGCGGCCGAAGTTCTTGCCGGCAACCTCGAAGCCCTTGAGCATGTCGTAGGCGCCGATGGCATAGACGAGCGAGGTGTCCTGGAACAAGATGATGGTCTGTGTGAGCAGCACGGGCAGCATGTTGCGGAACGCCTGCGGCAGGATCACGAGCTTCATGTTCTGGCCGTAGGTCATGCCCAGGGCCTGCCCTGCGAACACCTGGCCCCGCGGAATGGACTGGATGCCCGCGCGCATGATCTCGCTGAAATACGCCGCCTCGAAGGCAATGAAGGTGATCACCGCCGACATCTCGGCGCCGATGGGCCGCCCGATGATGGCGGGCACCAGCAGGAAGAACCACAGGATCACCATCACCAGCGGAATGCTGCGCATGCCGTTGACATAGATCGTGGCCGGCACGACCAGCCACTTGCGGCCCGACAGGCGCATGAGTGCCAGCACAGTCCCGAAAAGCACACCGCCGATCGTGGCCACTACCGTGAGCATGAGGCTGAAGTACAGCCCCTTGAGCACGAAGTTGCTGATCAGGTCCCAGTTGTAGAAGGAAAAGTCGAGATTCATACCAGGCCTCCCGCCGGGCCGCCCCAAGGCAGGCCTGCGGCCCCCTCGGGGGGCAGCGAATACACGAAGTGATGAGCGTGGGGGTAAGTCATGTCAGTGACCTCCCCCAGCGCCACCCGCCACGATCAGGCCGGGCACACGGGCACGTTTTTCAATGAAGGCCATGATGCGGTTGATGGCGAAGGCCGAAACGATGTACAGCCCCGTGACGGCCAGATAGACCTCGATGCCGCGCGAGGTTTCTTCCTGTGCCTGCATGGCGAACATGGTCAGCTCGGCCACCGAGACGGCAAACGCCACGGACGAGTTCTTGAAGATGTTCATCGTCTCGCTGGTCAGCGGCGGGATGATGATGCGAAACGCCATGGGCAGCAGCACATAGCGGTAGGTCTGGAAGGTGGTGAACCCCATGGCCAGGCCTGCATAGCGCTGCCCGCGCGGCAGTGCCTGGATGCCCGAGCGCACCTGCTCGGCGATCCGCGCCGAGGTGAAAAAGCCCAGAGCCAGCACCACCAGCACGAAGCCGGGCACGCCCTTCATCACTGGAAAAAGCGTAGGCACCACGTGGTACCACAGGAAAATCTGTACCAGCAACGGGATGTTGCGGAACAACTCCACCCAGGCGTTGCCCAGGCGCACAATGCCCGGCCGGTCCTGCAGGGTGCGCAACGTGCCGATGACCGATCCCAAAACCAGCGCCAGCAGCAGCGCCAGCACCGATACGGATACCGTCCAGCCCCAGGCCGACAGCATCCAGTCCAGGTAAGTGATGTCGCCGCCCTTGCCAAAGCAGCCCTGCACCACCTGCCGCTCCATGGTGTCTTCGCAGAACACCTGCCAATCCCAGCTCATAGGATCGTTCCTTCTTCAAACGGAGGGTGTCGGGCACCGCCAGGGGCGCCCAACAAAAAAGCCCCTCCAAACCCGCGGTTTGAAGGGGCAGCCTGGTGCACGATTACTTCTTGGCGTAGTCTTCCATGGGCTTGTCGTTGGGGTTGGCCCAGGCGGCCTTGGTGGCCTCCGACAGCGGCAGACCAATGGCGGTGTTGGTCGGCGGCACGGGTTGCATGAACCACTTGTCGTACAGCTTGGCGAGCGAACCATCGGCGATCTGGCGCTTGATGGAGTCGTCCACCGCCTTCTTGAAGGCCGGGTCATCCTTGCGCAGCATGCAGGCGATGGGCTCCACGTTCAGCACTTCGCCCACGATCTTGAAGTCGGCCGGGTTCTTGGCCTTGGAGATGTTGGCTGCCAGGATGGAGCCATCCATCACAAAGGCGTCGGCCCGGCCGGTTTCGAGCAGCAGGAAGCTGTCGGCATGGTCCTTGCCATAGACCTCCTTGAAGTCGATGCCCCCGGCGCGCTCGTTCTTGCGCAGGGTCTGCACCGAGGTGGTGCCTGTGGTGGTGGCCACGCTGCGGCCGTTCAGGTCCTTGATCGCGGTGATGCCCGAATTGGCCTTGACGACCATGCGCACTTCTTCCACGTAGGTGGTCACGGCAAAGGCCACGTCCTTCTGGCGGGCAGCGTTGTTGGTGGTGGAGCCACACTCCAGGTCCACGGTGCCGTTGGTCACCAGCGGAATGCGGTTTTGCGAGGTGACGGGCTGGTACTTGGTTTCCAGCTTGGCCAGACCGAGCTGCTTTTGCAGGTCGGAGATGATGTGCTCGGCCATCTCGGTGTGGAAGCCCACGTACTTGCCATTGCCCAGCGTGTAGGACAGGCCCGAGGACTCGCGCACACCCAGCGTGATGCTGCCCGAGGATTTGATCTTGGCCAGTGTGTCACCGGCCTGCGCCATAGCGCTGCTTGCGGCCAGAAGGGTAATGGCGGCTGCCAGCAAATGCTTTTTCATGGTTGTCTCCTTGTGGGTAAAACGGAAAAACGTGCATTCTAGGGATTCGTGCGCCAGACGCTGACGCCTGGCTGAATCCCCATGAAATGCGCATTGTGAAGCGCGTGCGCGCTGGGCTCAGCAATGCGACGGGTCGGTGGCTTGCCACCAGAAACCCCTCAGCAAAAAGCATACCGGCAGTTGCGCTGCCAAGGCATNNCCGGCCTGTGCCTGCAGGTACTCCCACAGCGCCTGTGCCGTGCCCTTGGCGGCGTCCTTGGCGGTGGGCTTTTCGCGGTAGACACGCACGTCCATCACCATCTGCAGGTCTTCGGAGCCCGGCGGCGCGGCGCTGACCAGACGGCGCGCGCGCAGGTCTTTCTTGACGGCGCTGTGCGGCAGGAAGGCAACGCCCTGCCCCTCCAGCGCCATGGCCTTGAGGCCTTCGGCCATATCGGTCTCGTACACGCGATCCAGGTGGATGGGCGTGCGCGACTGCTTGAGGATGAGCTCGGTCACGCGCCCCAGGTACGCGCCGGGTGCATAGCCCAGGTACGGCAATGGCTGGCCCGGCTTGCCCGGCAGGCAATGCAGGGGCTGCCCATCGGCGTCGGGCTTGCTATAGGGTGAGAGCACTTCCTTGCCCAGGCTGACCATTTCATACCGGTCGGCATCGATCTGAAAGGGCTGCGAATCGTGGTGGTAGGTGATGAGCAGGTCGCAACTGCCCTCCACCAGCCGCATCAGCGCGTCGTGCACGTTGAGCGCAATGAGCCGACTTTTGAACGGCCCGAACTTGGTGCGCAGGCTCGACACCCAGGCCGGAAAGAAGGTGAACGCCAGCGTGTGCGGCACGGCGAACTCGATCATGTCCTGGCTCGACGAGCTGTGCGCGCGCAGCATGGCACGCGTGTTCTGCAGGGCCTGCAGCACTTCCAGCGACTGGTCGTAGAGCGTCTTGCCGGCCGAGGTCAGGCGCGTGGGGTAGGAGCTGCGGTCCACCAGGTCGGCACCCGCCCAGGCCTCCAGCGCCTGGATGCGGCGCGAGAACGCGGGCTGCGTGACATGGCGCAGCTGCGCCGACCGGCTGAAGCTGCGCGTCTCGGCCAGGCTGACAAAATCTTCGAGCCACTTGGTTTCCATGGGGCGCATTATCCGCCCGGGATGGCCCTGGGCCGCTTGCCATGGACTCCCCCGCCTGATGCTCTGTAGGCATATCAATACACCCGCATAATGCAGCGCAGCGCCTGCCGTGTTTGAGCGCCCGCCTGTCGCAGGCAGGGCCCCCACCGGAGCCGAACCTGCCGACCCCGACCGCCCGACTGCCGCCATGCCCCACCCCCCCGAAACCACGTCAGAGACCCCGGCCACACCGCCGAGCACCCCGCCCGGTGCGCGGCCGCGGGCCCTGGGGCTGGAGGATTGGCTCACGGTCATCGTGATGGCCTGCCTGGCCCTGATCACCTTCGCCAACGTACTGGTGCGCTACTTCACCAGCTCATCCTTTGCCTGGACCGAAGAGATCTCGGTGTTCCTGATGATCGTGCTGGCCATGGTGGGCGGCTCGGCCGCCGTGGCGCGGGACCGCCACATCCGCATCGAGTATTTTTCCGAAGGCGGCTCCCCGGCACGGCGCCGGCGGCTGGCGCAGCTCGGCGCACTTTTGGTGGCGCTGCTGTTTGGCGTGATGGCGGCGCTGAGCCTGCGAGTGGTGTGGGACGACTACCGCTTTGAGGAAACATCCCCCGGCATCGGTGTGCCGCAGTGGTGGTATTCGGTCTGGCTCCCGGTGTTCTCCACCCTGATTGCGCTGCGCGCGCTCGGGCATTTCGTGCGCAGCGGACGCAAGTCCCCTGCAGGGGCGGCGCAATGACCGCCACGCTGCTGTTCGTCGCCTTCGCAATGCTGATGCTGGCGGGCGTGCCCATTGGCGCCGCGCTGGGCCTGGCCGGTGCGGCGGCGATTGCCATGGCCAACGCCGATTCGCAATGGTTCGGCCTGCTGGCCGTGCCACAGAATTTTTACGCCGGCCTGGGCAAATACCCGCTGCTGGCCATTCCCATGTTCGTGCTCGTGGGCTCCATCTTCGACCGCTCGGGCGTGGCGCTGCGGCTGGTGAATCTGGCGGTGTCCATCGTCGGGCGCGGCCCGGGCATGCTGCCCCTGGTGGCGGTGGCCGTGGCCATGTTCCTGGGGGGCATTTCGGGCTCCGGTCCGGCCACCGCTGCTGCCGTGGGCGGCGTGATGATCGTGGCCATGCAGCGCGCGGGCTACCCCGGCCCGTTCTCGGCCGCCGTGGTGGGCGCGGCGGCGTCCATCGACATCCTCATTCCCCCGTCGGTGGCATTCATCGTCTATTCGGTGCTGGTGCCGGGCGCCTCGGTGCCCGCACTGTTCACGGCGGGCATGGTTCCGGGCATTCTGGCAGGCCTGGCGCTCATCGTTCCCGCGGTGTGGCTTTCGCGCCGCCACGGCATGGGCGCCCACGAAGCCCATCTGCCCCGCCCCGCTTTCTGGAAAAGCCTGCGCCAGGCCTCCTGGGGCCTGGCCGCCCCCGTGCTCATCCTGGGCGGCATGCGGGCAGGCTGGTTCACCCCGACCGAAGCGGCCGTGGTAGCCGTGTTCTACGGCCTGTTCATCGGCATGGTGGTGTACCGCACGATCCGCATGCGCGACCTGTTCGAGATTCTGCGGGAGTCGGGCGAACTGTCGGCCGTGATCCTGCTGGTGGTGTCGCTGGCGGGCATCTTCGCGTTCTCGCTGTCCACGCTGGGGGTGATCGACCCGATCACGCGCACCATCGTCGGCTCGGGCCTGGGCGAATATGGGGTGCTGGCCCTGCTGGTGCTGCTGCTGATCGTCACCGGCATGTTCCTTGACGGCATCTCCATCTTTTTGATCTTCGTCCCGCTGCTGCTGCCCATCATGAACCACTACCAGTGGGACCCGGTGTGGTTCGGCGTACTGCTCACGCTGAATGTGGCACTGGGCCAGTTCACCCCCCCGATGGCCGTGAACCTGATGGTCTCCAGCCGCATCGCAGGGGTGCGCATCGAGGAGACCTCGCGCTGGGTGGGCTGGTTGCTGGTGGCCATGTGCGCCGTGATGCTGGCCGTGGTGCTATGGCCCGGGCTGGCGCTGTGGCTCCCGGCCCGGCTAGGGTACTGATTTTTCCAAGGAGACTGAAACCATGAAACTGCGTACCTTCCTGACTTCCGCCGTGGCCGCCGCCCTGGCCTTTACCGCACCTGGCGCCCTGGCACAGACGGCGTACAAGAGCGAATACCGCATGTCGCTCGTGCTGGGCCCGGCCTTCCCCTGGGGCAAGGGCGGTGAACTGTGGGCCAACAAGGTGCGCGAGCGCACGCAGGGCCGCATCAACATCAAGCTCTACCCCGGCGTCTCGCTGATCCAGGGCGACCAGACGCGCGAATTCTCCGCGCTGCGCCAGGGCGTGATCGACATGGCCATTGGCTCGACCATCAACTGGTCGCCCCAGGTCAAGCAGCTCAACCTGTTCTCGTTGCCGTTTCTGTTTCCGGACTACGCAGCCGTGGACGCTTTGACCCAGGGCGAGGTGGGCAAGAGCATCTTCCAGACGCTGGACAAGGCCGGTGTGGTGCCTCTGGCCTGGGGCGAGAACGGCTACCGCGAGATCTCCAACTCCAAGAAGCAGATCAAGAGCCCGGCTGACCTCAAGGGCCTGAAGATCCGCGTGGTCGGCTCGCCCCTGTTTCTCGACACCTTCACCGCGCTGGGAGCCAACCCGACGCAGATGAGCTGGGCCGACGCGCAACCCGCCTTCGCCAGCGGCGCCGTCGACGGCCAGGAAAACCCGCTGGCCATCTTCACCGCCGCCAAGCTGCACACCGTGGCGCAGAAGCACCTGACGCTGTGGGGCTACGTGAACGACCCGCTGGTGTTCGTGGTGAACAAGGACATCTGGAACAGCTGGACCCCGGCCGACCGCGAGATCGTCAAGCAGGCCGCCGTGGACGCCGGCAAGGAACAGATCGCCATTGCCCGCAAAGGCGTCATTGAGGCCGACAAGCCCTTGATCAAGCAGATCGAAGCGCTGGGCGTGACCGTCACCCAGCTCAGCCCCGCGGAACGCGAAGAATTCGTCAAGGCCACGCGCCCGGTGTACGCCAAGTGGAAGGGGCAGATCGGCGCCGATCTGGTGAACCTGGCGGAGAAGTCGATCGCCGCGCGCAAGCCCTGAGCCAGCGACAGCACCCCAGTCAAAAGCCCCGCAACGCGGGGCTTTTTGCTACTACTTTAGTAGCTAATGGCGCTTACCCAGTGGGCGCCTGAGACCCAAAATACCTCAATCTTCCAGCACCTCGCCGGACTGCTGCAGTGCCCACATGCGCGCATAGCGCCCGCCCGCCGCGAGCAACTCGGCGTGCGTGCCGCGCTCGACGATGCGGCCCGCGTCCATGACCAGGATTTCGTGCGCATCGACCACGGTGGAGAGGCGGTGCGCGATCACCAGCGTGGTTTTGCCCTGCGCCACCTGGCGCAGCTCGGCCTGGATGGCGCGCTCGTTGGCCGAGTCCAGGGCCGAGGTGGCTTCATCAAACACCAGCACCGGCGGGTTCTTGAGCAACGTGCGCGCAATGGCCACGCGCTGT
>DMZZ01000363.1:0-1474 GCA_003484805.1 Comamonadaceae bacterium
GACTTCTTCTCGGCCAGCTCCGTGGCGGCGCTGGAGACAGGCTTGGCTGCGCCCAGCTTCAGGCGCACAGGAGTGTCGCCCCACAGCTCTTCCAGACGGTAGTACTGACGGATGGCGGGCTGCATGATGTGCGCCACGGCGGCGCCGCAGTCCACGATGATCCACTCGCCGTTTTCTTCGCCTTCGATGCGCGGCTTCACAAAACCCGCTTCACGCACGGCATCGCGCACGCTGGCAGCGAGCGCCTTGGTCTGTCGGTTGGAGGTGCCCGATGCCACGATCACCCGCTCAAACAGCGGCGAAAGATGCTCGGTGTTGAAGACCTGGATGTCTTGCGCCTTGACGTCCTCCAGACCATCGACGATGGCGCGCTGGAGCTTGGTTACGTCTTTTTTGGCGGCGGTTTCCGATTTGGTGGAGGTGGTCATCAGGCGGTGAATAGAGAAGAAATGGAATCAATATAGCGTGCAACGCAGCGCACAGCCAGCGGGCTGCGCCTTGGGTGTTGCACGTTGGCGCTGCGGCAGTTTGAGGTGTTTTTGGCCTCTTGCGCTTGTGTGAAAAGCGCTGACAGCTATTGAAATTATAGCTTTTGCGCTTTTCATGGCGTTCAGGCGGTAGCGCCGGCCCCATCAGTCAGCCAGTCGCGCCGCACCAGAAAGCGCTGGGTGAGCTCGGCTTCTGCGGAATCTGCCGCATCGGAGCGCTGGTACGACCACGACACCAGCGGCGGCATGGACAGCAAGATCGACTCGGTACGCCCGCCGGACTGCAGGCCAAAGTGCGTGCCCCGGTCCCATACCAGGTTGAACTCGACATAGCGGCCCCGGCGGTAGAGCTGGAAGTCACGCTCGCGCTCGCCAAACGGCAGATTCTGGCGCTTCTCCACGATGGGCAGGTAGGCCTTGAGGAAGGCATCGCCCACCGACTGCGTCATGGCCAAACTCTGGTCAAAACCCAGCTCCGAGAAGTCGTCATAAAACACCCCACCCACACCACGCTGCTCGCCGCGGTGCTTGAGGTAAAAGTATTCATCGCACCACTGCTTGAAGCGCGGATACTTGTCGTCGCCAAAGGCNNGGTCCATGCCGCCGCCAAACCAGCAGGTGGGCGTTTGCCCAGGATGGCCAGCAGCGATCATGCGCACGTTCATGTGCACGGTGGGCACATAGGGGTTGCGCGGGTGGAACACCAGCGAGACGCCCATGGCCTCGAACGGCGCGCCCGCCAGCTCGGGACGGTGCTGCGTGGCCGAGGGAGGCAGCCGGGGGCCGCGCACATGCGAGAAGCCGCAGCCCGCGCGCTCGAACACACGCCCTCCCTCGATGATGCGGGTGATGCCGTCACCCTGCAGCAGCTCGCCGGGCGCCTTGTGCCAGGGGTCGGTCACGGCGCGTGCGCCGCCCTCGCCCTCCAGGCCTTCCAGCGCGGCAATGATGCGCGCCTGCAGGCCCGTCAGGTAGCCGCGCACGCG
>DMZZ01000363.1:1480-3906 GCA_003484805.1 Comamonadaceae bacterium
AAATGGATGCCGCGCGCCACGTCGTAGGCACGCTGCTGGGCCAGCTTCACGCTGTCGGCCAGCGCGGTCACGCACAGCACGCGGCCTCCGCTGGTGTGCGGCACACCGTCCACCAGTTCGGTGCCGGCATGGAAGACCATGGCATCGTCCGCATCCTGCGGCAGGCCGGTGATGGCGTCGCCCTTGCGCGGCGCCTCGGGGTAGCCGTGCGCGGCCATCACCACGCCCAGGGCGGTGCGGCGGTCCCATTCCAGTTCGACCTGGTCGAGCTTGCCATCGACGGCGGCGCCGAGCAGGTCGCACAGGTCGCTCTTGAGCCGCATCATGATGGGCTGGGTTTCGGGGTCGCCCATGCGGCAGTTGAATTCGAGCGTCTTGGCGTGGCCCTGGGCGTCGATCATCAGGCCCGCATACAGGAAGCCGGTGTAGGGAATGCCGTCCTTTTCCATGCCCCGGATGGTGGGCAGGATGATTTCGCGCATGGCACGGGCATGCACGTCGGCCGTGACCACGGGCGCGGGTGAGTACGCGCCCATGCCGCCGGTGTTGGGGCCTTCGTCGCCATCCTTCAGGCGCTTGTGGTCCTGGCTGGTGGCCAGGGCAGCGACGTTCTTGCCGTCGCACAGCACGATGAAACTGGCTTCTTCACCTTCAAGAAACTGCTCGATGACGACGCGCGCGCCATCGTCGTTGTGCGTCACGCCGTATTTGTTGTCCACCAGCATGAAGTCCACGGCATCGTGGGCCTCTTGCAGGTTCATGGCCACCACCACGCCCTTGCCCGCCGCCAGGCCGTCGGCCTTGATGACGATGGGGGCACCCAGGCGGTCCACGAAGGCGTGGGCCGCGGCCGGATCGGTGAAGGTGTCGTAGTCGGCCGTGGGGATGCCGTGGCGGCGCATGAAGGCCTTCGAGAAGGCCTTGGAGCTCTCCAGCTGCGCGGCCGCCTTGGTGGGCCCGAAGATGCGCAGGCCGTGGGCACGGAACTCATCCACCACGCCAGCGGCCAGCGGCGCTTCGGGGCCAACGACCGTCAGGCCGATCTTTTCCTGCTGCGCCCACTCGCGCAGCGCGCGTACGTCGGTGATGGCAATGTTGTCGAGGTGGCTGGACAGGGCCGTGCCGCCGTTGCCCGGCGCCACGAAGACGCGCGTGACCTTGGGCGACTGGCTGAGCTTCCAGGCGATGGCATGTTCGCGGCCGCCGCCGCCGATGACGAGTACTTTCATGGGGGGTCTTTATTTAAAGTGCGGCGTTGTGGAACACGTCCTGCACGTCGTCGAGGTCTTCCAGGACGTCCAGGAGTTTTTGCATGCGGACGGCATCGTCGCCCGCCAGTTCGATGGTGAGGTCGGGGCGCATGGTGACGTCGGCCGCGTCGGGTGTGAGGCCTGCGGCCACCAGGGCATTCTTCACGGTCTCGAACTCGGCGGGCGCGGTCAGCACCTCGATGGCGCCGTCCTCGTCGGTCACCACGTCGTCGGCACCGGCTTCGAGCGCCACTTCCATGACCTTGTCCTCGTTCGTGCCCGGGGCAAAGATGATCTGGCCCACGTTCTTGAACTGGAAAGCCACCGAGCCTTCGGTGCCCATGTTGCCGCCGTGCTTGCTGAAGGCGTGGCGCACTTCGGCAACGGTGCGCACACGGTTGTCGGTCATGGTGTCCACGATGATGGCCGCGCCACCAATGCCGTAGCCCTCGTAGCGGATTTCCTCGTAGTTCACGCCTTCGGCATTGCCCGTGGCCTTGTCGATGTTGTATTTGATGCGGTCGGCCGGCATGTTGGCGCCCTTGGCCTTCTCGATGGCCAGGCGCAGACGCGGGTTGGCCGAAGGATCCCCACCACCGGCGCGCGCAGCCACGGTGATTTCACGGATGATGCGCGTCCAGATCTTGCCGCGCTTCTCGTCCTGGCGGCCCTTGCGGTGCTGAATATTTGCCCATTTGCTGTGTCCGGCCACGGCGAGTCCTTTGTATTGATTTAATCTACTGGGCACGATTTTACTTTTGCCAGCGTCCCTACCCCCGAGGAAACCCGAAATGGCCGAACCCCTGCTGATTGCCAAGCATGCCACCACCGAATGCCACCTGCTCCCCGGGCTGGCCAACCGCCACGGCCTGATCACGGGCGCCACAGGCACCGGCAAGACCGTGACGCTGCAGACCCTGGCCGAAAGTTTCTCGCGCATCGGCGTGCCGGTGTTCATGGCCGACGTGAAGGGCGACCTCACGGGCGCCAGCCAGCCCGGCAAGATCGGCGACAAGCTGGCCGCCGTGCTGAAGGAGCGGGGGCTGGACATGCCCGCCCCGCTGGCCTGCCCCACCACGCTGTGGGACGTGTTTGGCGAACAGGGCCACCCGGTGCGCGCCACGGTGTCGGACATGGGCCCGCTGCTGCTGGGCCGCATGCTCAACCTGAACGAAA
>DMZZ01000129.1:0-5792 GCA_003484805.1 Comamonadaceae bacterium
ACCACCCGCACCATGCACTGGTTCATCAAGCGCGGCTTTCAGCCCGTGGACCCGGACTGGCTGCCCGATGCGCGCAAGCGCAAGTACAACTGGGACCGGCGCAGCCAGGTGCTGGTGAAAAAACTTTAAGTGTTTTTTGCCTCCAGGGCAATCCCACAAAGCGCATGCAGCTACCAATTGAATAACATCAAAACCTTCCTGCCTGCCGCACGACGGCAAGCCCAGGAAGGCGAAATGGGCTGCGCCAGAGGCTCTGGCAGGTATGATCGCAAACATGAAGATGCCCAGAACCTTTTCCGCGCTGCGCCTGTGGGTGCTCGGGTGGTTCATGGCATCGCTCGGCATGGCGATTGCCGCGCCCATCGTGCACCCCCAATCGATCCAGCTCATCTGCTCCAGCACCGGCACCATCATGCTGGTCATGCAGACCGATGACGGCACCGTGGAGAAGATGGGTTCTTCGGGCATGGAATGCCCGCTGTGCACTTCCGCAGGCGCGCCACCCACGGCCTCCACCCACGGTGGCCTGATCGCCCCTCCACCCCTGGCCCACGCGCTGCAGCCCATCGAGGCCGCACGCATCGCGGTCGCCACCGCCGCGCCGCTGCCGCCGCGCGGCCCCCCCACGCTCTCCTGACCCCCCGCCCATCAGGCCCGTCCGCCACGCCCTGCGCGCGGCGGACGGGCCCGCATGCCATGCCCGCATGCCGCTTGCCCACCCGGGAGAGGCGCGCAGCGCCGTGGCGTACCCACAAGCCATCCGTCAGAGAGAGTTTTCATGATCCGTTCCACCGCGCCCATCCGCGTGGCCGCCGCACGCGCCCATGCCCCGTCGTTTCCCTTGTCCCCCCTGTGCGCCAGCCTGCTGGCGAGCCTGGCCCTCGCGCCCCTGGGCGCGGCGGCACAAAGTCGTGCCACCGATGCGCCCACCCTGCAAACCGTGGAGGTGGTTGACTCTGTGCCCACACCCAATGGCCGCATCAACCTCGACACCCCGGTCGAGACCGGCAGCCGCCTCGGATTGAGCCCTCGCGAGACACCCGCATCCGTCACGGTGGTGGATCGCAGCACCATCGAGACGCGCGGCGCGCAGGACACGCAGGAAATCTTGCGCGCCATCCCCGGGGTGACGGCGCACAACGCGCCTGGCAGCATCGGGGTGAGCTACCGGGGTTTTGGCAGCGGCTCCATCGGCCAGATGTTCAACGGCATCAGCGTGCAGTACTCGATCGCCGCGCGCCCGGTGGACAGCTGGATCTACGACCGGGTCGAGGCCATTGGCGGCCCGTCGAGCTTCCTGTTCGGCTCAGGCGCCGTGGGCGGCTCGATCAACTACATCACCAAGACGGCTGAACGGCACGACTTCACCGAAGGCCAGCTGCGCCTGGGCCAGAACAGTCTCAAGGAAGTGTCGCTGGGCCTGAGCCGCAGCCTGGGCGGCAACGAGGGCACGGCCGACCCGCAGCACTTCGCGCGCATCGACCTCAATCACCGCGATGCCGGCAACTGGGTCGATGGCATGCACACGCGTTCGACGCAATTGGCAACATCGCTGCTGTCCGAACTGGGCGGGGGCCTCAGCCACACCCTGGCCTACGAATACCAGAGCGAGCATGTCGACCGCCCCTATTGGGGCACACCGCTGCTCAACCCCGTCGGTGGCGAACTGCGCATCGATCCACGCACCCGCTTTGCGAACTACAACAGCACCGACGGCGTGTACGCCCAGCGCGTGCAGTGGCTGCGCTCGGTCACGCAGTGGAAGGCCTCAGATGCGCTGCAGCTGCGCAACACGTTCTACGCCTACAACGCACTGCGCGACTACCGCAACGTCGAAACCTACCGCTTCAACGCCAGCAACACCCAGGTGATTCGTTCCGCCGCATTGTTGCAGCGCCATGACCACGCAGTGCTGGGCGACCGCATCGAAGGCACCTACCGCAGCAGCCTCGCAGGCCGCAAGAGCGACTGGGCGTTTGGTCTGGACGTGAGCGTGAATCGGCAGACCCGCTTCCCCCTCAGTCTTTCGGGCACGGTGAGCACGGTCGACCCTTACCGCTTCAACACGGAAAACTTCTTCAACATTCCGGGCATGGTGCCCGGCTTCAGGCCCGACCGTGACAACAAGGTCACCAACACCGCGCTGTACCTGGAAAACCGCACTGCCGTAGCGCCCCGGGTCCACCTGCTCACGGCGCTGCGCCACGAGCGCATTGACCTGGACCTGACCAACCGCCGCGCCGTCACCGCCGCCATGCCCGCGTCCTACAGCCGCAGTTACAGCCCCACCACGGGCCGCATCGGCGTCGTGTGGGACATCGCTCCGGGCGCCAATCTCTATGCGCAATATTCCACCGCTGCCGATCCCCCATCAGGCATTCTGTCCACGGCCTCGTTCGCCGATGTGATGAACAACAGCGAACTGACCAGCGGACGCCAGGCCGAGGTGGGCAGCAAAATCGACTTCTGGGGCGGCAAGGGCACGGCCACCCTGGCGCTGTACCAGATCACGCGACGCAACATCGCCACGCAGGATGCGAACAACCCGGGGGTAACCATTCTGGTGGGGAAACAGTCGTCCAAGGGCGCCGAGCTGTCGGTGGGACTGCGCCCCTCCACCCGCTGGCAGTTGCAGGCCAACCTGACGCATGTGGATGCTCGCTACGAGAACTTCATGCAGGGCGGTGTTTCGCTGGCGGGCAAAACACCCACCAACACCCCGGCCACCGTGGCCAACCTCTGGGTGGGCTACGCCTTCACCCCCCAGCTGCAAGCCAGCGCTGGCGTGCGCCACGTGGGCAAGGTGTACGCCAACGCGGCCAACACGCAATGGCAATCGGCCTACACGCTGCTGGATCTGGGCCTGGCCTGGAAGGTCAACAAGACCAGCACGCTCACCGGGCGTATCCGCAATGCAACCGATCGCCTCTATGCCGCCAACCTGGGCAGCCAGGCCTACCTGGGCGCGCCGCGCACGGCCGACGTAACGCTGCACGTCGCCTTCTGAGCCGCCGGAGGCCACCATGGTGCATGCCAAACGCTGGCTATTCCTGATCCACCGCTGGCTGGGCGTGCTGTTGTGCGCCTTCTTCGCCATGTGGTTCATCTCGGGCGTGGTGATGATGTACGTGGGCTACCCCAAGCTCACACCCGCCGAGCGGCTGGAGCATCTGCCCGCACTGCGCACCGCACCCGTGGTGCTGGAACCAGCGCAGGCACTGGCGGCTGCCGGGCTGCAAGGGCCGCTACAAGACCTGCGCCTGGCCGTGGCCAGTGCAGGTCGCCCTGTGTATCTGGCAACGCCTGGGCAGAGTGCGGCGCCGCCACGCGGCAAGAACGCCCGGCAGCCACGCCCCAGCGCCGTGGTGATCGATGTCGGCACGGGCGCGGTGCTCTCCGGCGTGAACGCCGCACACGCCCTGGCCAGCGCCGCCGCCTACGCCGGGGCGGAAATCACCATGACCCATGAGGGCCTGGTGGACGAGGATGCCTTTACCCATTCGCGCGCGCTCGATGCGCACCGCCCGCTGCACCGCGTGCGGCTGGACGATGCACAGGGCACCGTGCTCTACATCTCCGGCAAGACCGGCGAGGTGGTGCGCGATGCCACGCGCACCGAGCGCGTCTGGAACTACGCAGGCGCCTGGATCCACTGGCTCTACCCCTTTCGGGGCAATGTGTTCAATGCCTACTGGACCGACATCGTGAACTGGCTGTCCATCCTCGGCATTGCCGTGACGGTGCTGGGCACTGTGGTCGGTGTGATGCGCTGGCGCTTTTCCGGCACCTACCGCAACGGCACACGCTCGCCCTACCCCGGCGCCATGATGCGCTGGCACCACATGGCAGGCCTGCTGTTCGCGGTCATCACCTTCACCTGGATCTTCAGCGGCCTGATGTCGATGAACCCCTGGCGCATCTTCGACAGCGGCGCAGCGCCACTGCGGGTCGAGGCCATGCACGGCGGACCGCTCGTCCTGCCGGAGCAACCCGCCAGCGTGCAGGCCCTGCTTGCCGCCGCACCGGCCGACGTGCGCGAATTGCGCTGGACACGCACGGCGGGCCAGACGCTGGTGCAGGCGATGGCCCCGGACGAGAGCGCCGTACTGCTCAATGCCGCCACGGCCCGCGCCCACGCCTGGGCACCAGGCGAGCTAGAAACGGCGGTGGCACGGCTGCTGCCGACCCCGGTGGAACGCATCGAGACGCTGCAGGCCTACGACATCTACTACTTCACCCGCAATGCGCACACCATGGGCGGTGGCACCGACAAGCCGCTGCCCGTGCTGCGCGTGGTGTTTGCCGATGCACAGGCCAGCTGGGTACATGTGGACCCGCACACCGGAGCTGTGCTCGGCCGCATCGACAGCCATCGGCGCATGTACCGCTGGCTGTTCGGCATGCTGCACAGCTGGGACTGGCTGCCGCTGTTGGAGCGGCGCCCACTGTGGGACGTCGTGATGATCGTGCTGAGCCTGGGCGGCGCGGCCATGAGCCTGACGGGCGTGGTGATCGGCTGGCGGCGCCTGGGGCTCAAGCTGCGCGCAGCTCGCCTGCAGCGGCAGCCACAGCGCAGCGCTGTGCCGATGCAGACAGATACGGTGTGAAGCTCAGACCCCGAAGCCTTTGACGGCATCAATTTGCGCCGGGTCCAGAAAGCGCTCCGCGTAGCGCTGGTACACGCGCTCGCGCACGAACACATCGAACAGGTCCGGATCGATGTGGCCGCCGTCCTTCATCTTCTGCATGATGGCCAGCGCCTGCGACAGCTTCATGCCGCTCTTGTAGGGCCGGTCTGCGGCCGTGAGTGCCTCGAAGATGTCGGCGATGCCCATCATCCGCGCCTGCACCGACATCTGCGCCCGCGTGAGGCCGCGCGGGTAACCCTTGCCGTCCATGCGTTCGTGGTGGCCGCCCGCATACTCCGGCACGTTGCGCAGGTGGCGCGGCCAGGGCAGCGTCTCCAGCATCTTGATGGTGGCGACGATGTGGTAGTTGATGGTGTCGCGCTCTGCCTGCGTGAGCGTGCCCGAGCGAATGGTGAGGTTCTCCATTTCTTCGGCGGTAAGGAAGGCCGTGTGCACGCCGTCCACGTTGCGCCAGTGGCGCTGGGTGCCGATCACGCGCACGCGCAGCTGGTCGGCCTCCTGCATGGCCTCGGTGCCCTGGTTGCAGCGGCGCAGGAAGGCGCGGTCGGACTCGATGGACTGCATCTCGCGCTGCAGGCCTGACAGGGCCATGCCTTCGGCCTCGGCATCCACCACCGGCCGCAGCGCCAGCTGCGCGCGCAGCGCGGCCAGCTCGGCGTCGCGCTTGAACACCTCGAAGCGGGTGTCGATGAGGCCGATACGGTCGTAGAGGGTCTGCAGCTTGGTGGCCTTGTCCACCACATGCACCGGGGTGGTGATCTTGCCGCAATCGTGCAGCAGGCCCGCCATCTGCAGCTCGTAACGATCGCGCTCGGTCATGCGAAAGTCCGCCAGGGGCCCGGTGGTGGTGGCGTCAGCCGCCTCGGCCAGCATCATGGTCAGCTCGGGCACCCGCTCGCAGTGCCCGCCGGTGTAGGGCGATTTTTCGTCGATGGCCACGTTGATCAGCTTGACGAACGACTCGAACAGGCGTTCGAGCTGGGTGATGAGCAGGCGGTTGCTCAGCGCAATGGCGGCCTGCGAGGCGAGCGACTCGGTCAGGCTCTGGTCGGCCTCGGAAAACGGCACCACCTCGCCGGTGTCCAGGTCCAGGGCATTGAGCAGCTGCAGCACGCCGATCAGTTCGCCGTCGTGGTTCTTCAT
>DMZZ01000129.1:5928-8097 GCA_003484805.1 Comamonadaceae bacterium
CGGTGCGCATGATCTCGAACCGCAGAGCCGCCTGGTCGTCCGTCACACGGTAGAGCGTGCCGCCGTCGGCCCCCGTGAGCGCCTTGGCGGCCTCCAGGATGTTCTCCAACAGGCGCTCGATGTCGCGCTCACGCGAGAGCGCGGCGCCGATGCCGTTGAGCTGCTCCAGGCGTCGAAAAAGGTGGTTTGCGGTGGTCTTGAGCATGGCGGACCTTTTCTGCCAGCCGCTCCCGGGCCGACAAGACTGCCATGGTATCCAAAGCGCACGCAGTGTGGTTACAGCCGCTCGGATTCGATGATGTGCTCGCCCAGCGCGCCCTGCAGTGCGGCCTCCAGCAGGGTGCTCGCAATGCGCGCTGCCGCCACCGGCCGGTAGCGCCGGGGAATCAAGGGCCCGAGCGCACGCGACAGCCACAGGCCGGCCACCTCGCCCGGACGCACCGTCTCGCGCTCTGCAGCAATCAGCGAGGGGCGCACGATGGTGAGCGAGGGATAGCCGAGCGCACGCACGCCCTCCTCGGCCTGCGCCTTGGTGCGCAGATAGAAATTGCCCTGGGCACTGGCTCCCAGCGAAGAGTTGAGCGCCAGCCGCGTGGCGCCGGCCTGCCGGGCCAGGCGTGCGGTTTCGATAACGAGGTCACGGTCCACAGCGGCGAAAGCCGTTTGCGAGCCTGCCACCTTGATGGTGGTGCCCAGTGCACTGACCACGGCATCGGCCTGCCACCACGGCGCAGCCGCATCCAGTGGTGTGAAATCGGTGATGGGGTTGCGCAGCCGCTCATGTGCCCCGAGCGGGCGGCGCGTGGGGGCGACCACCTCAGCCACCCGGGAATCAGCCAGGGCCTGGGCCAGCACTTCGCGGCCCACCGCGCCCGTGGCGCCCAGAAGCAGCAGGCGCAGAGGCTGGGCGATGGCCGTCATGGGGGGATTCAGGCCCGGCCGGCACGCATGCCGCGCACCAGCAGCCACAGCATGGCGAGGCCGAACACCACAAACCAGACGAAGGACCAGTTGGCAATCGACCCGCCCAGGAAGGTCCAGTCAATCGCCGAGCAGTCACCCGAACCACGGAAGATCATGGGAATGGCACGGCTGACGGGATAGTTTTCGATCATGCCGTAGAAGTCGCGTCCGCACGTGGCCACTTCGGGCGGATACCACTGCAGCCAGCTCTGGCGCGCAGCCGTGAAGGCCCCAAAACCGCCCGACACCACCGCCAGCACGGCGAACGACATCCACCAGCCTTTTTTGCCGCTAAGGCTTGCCAGTCCTGCGAAAACAGCTACCAAAATAAGAGCATACCGTTGCACGATGCACATCGGGCAGGGCTCCAGGCCCACGACATGCTGCAGATACATGCCGAAAGCCAGCATGGCCACACAGGCCACGCTGATCAGCGCCAGCACCCGGCGGGGCGACGTAGTCAACCAATTCATTCATTCTCCTCATAGCGATTGCCGCAGGCATTGCCCACAACACCGGCGCGGCCCAGGCCAGTGCACCCGTGGAACTGGCTCCGCCAGGCCACTGGGTGCGTCCCCCACGGGGGGAAGACGCGAAGCGGCTCAGGGGGGTCAAATTCCAGCGGCTTGGTCCAGAAAAACACGGGCACGACGCGGTGTCACCACCAGCGTGTCTCCCTCGGTCAGACCCATGTCCCGGTACTGCTGCGCAGGAATCTGTGCCTCAATCAGGGACTCGGGGTTTGCATTGTCCGCTGGTTTGTGGTCGTCCACGGGAATAAGTTCCAGCCGCGCAATGGGCCCCACGACAATGGCGCGGCTCAGTTGCGCCACGATGCCACGCGGGCGCCCCCCGGCATCCAGCCCGGCGCCGGGCACATAGCGCTGCACATCCAGGTCGTGCGGCCGCACATAGGCGAACGCCTTGGTGTCCTGGGTGTCGGCATGCTCGGGTGCATCGATCTGCATGCCCTCCAGGTGCACCAGCCCCTCATGTGCGCGGCCATGGAACAGGTTGACATCGCCCAGGAAGCCGTACACAAAAGGGCTGGCCGGATGGTCCCAGACCTGCTGCGGTGAGCCGCTCTGCTCGATGCGGCCCTGATTGATGACGACCACGCGGTCGGCCACTTCCAGCGCCTCTTCCTGGTCGTGCGTCACGAAGATCGAGGTGACATGCAGCTCGTCGTGCAGGCGGCGCAGCCAG
>DMZZ01000304.1:0-10539 GCA_003484805.1 Comamonadaceae bacterium
ATCCACGACAGGCCTTCCTCGCGCGACAGCAGCAACAGCGTGGAGGCCAGGCACATCATGGTGGCCTGGGCGGCCGCCATGCGGGTGGCACGCAACGGAAAATCGCGGTTGCGGCGTGAGCATTCCTCCAGTGCCAGGATGTAGATGGCATAGAAGAAGGTGCTGGCCAGGGTGAGCGTATCGCCCAGGTTCCAGGGTTCGTTTTCGTGGAACATCAGCACCATGCCGACGCAGGCCATGGCGCAGGCAGCCCACAATCGCCAGCCATAGCGCCGCCCGAGCACCAGCATGGCGATGATGGGCACCACGAGCACGTTGAGCCCGGTCACGAATGCGTTGCGGTTGCTGCTGGTGCGCGCCAGCCCCTCAATCTGCAGCCAAAACGCCAGGAACAGCAGCAGCCCCAGCGCACAGCCCCACAGGCGCTCATTGCGGCGCATGCCCCGCCACAGGGGGGCCAGCACCAGCAGGGCGATGGCAAAGCGCAGCCAGATGATCTGCAGGGCGTCGAGCTGCGCGGACAGCAGCTTCATGGCGGGAAACGTGGTGCCCCAGACCATGGTGACAATCAGCAGGGCCCACAGGCCGAAACGTTCAGAGCGCATGAAAAAAGCTGACCGGTTTCCCGGTCAGCTTGAGTGGGAGCTCCTCTGAGGGAAATCAGTTGAAGAGATACCGTGCCTGGAGGTTCAGGCGTGTCATGTTGCCCGTTGCGCCACCGTACGTGGTGCGACGGCCGCCGAGCAGCTCGCCGCCGAGTTCGACATTCTTGATGGGCGAGTAGTACAGGCCAGCATGCCACTGGAACAGCTTGAGGTTGCCTTCAGCACCATAGGCGTTGACATAGTCGTCACCCAGCGTGCGGCGCGATTTCACCCAGCCGATGGACAAGGTGCCGCGCAGCTGTTCGCTGAACACATTGCCCAGGCCCAGCACCACCCCTTGGGCGCGGTCCAGGCGCAGACGGGTGCCGTCGATCACGGGGTAGTTGGCGCCCACCAGGTAGGCGCCGTCGTTGTCGCCATCCATCAGGGTGTATTGCGCCATCAGGGTGGTGGTGCCGGTCAGTTTGTACGAGCCGGACAGGCCGAAGCCCAGACCACGCTTGCTCACGCCATCCATGCGCTGTTCGTGCGACAGGACGCGTGCGCTCATGCTGCCCCAGTCGTAGGCCTTGTCGATGCGGGCCACGAGGTTGGGCGAGTGCGCGCCGTCGGAGGGGTCTTCCAGCGCGAACTGGAACTTTGCCAGGCTGGGGTTGTTGTAGGTGTAGCGCACCTGCACGGGGCGGCGGAAGGTCGCGCCCGGCGGGCCGTTGAAGTCCACGGTCTCGGGCAGGTTGTCGATGTCCATGAAGGTGGACCAGGTCTGGCCGATCAGCCAGCCTGCGTACTCGCCGTAGGCGTGGCGCAGGCGCAGGCGATTGCGGTTGCACTCGGCGCCGCAGTAGCCGTAGAAGTCGGCTTCGATCTTGGTGTTGAACGCGCCGTTGGCGAGCGGGGTGGAGGTCTCGAAGCCGAAGCGCGAAGTCTGGCCCGTCAGCACGGTCTTGCCATGGTCGCTGCTGCCCAGGGGCTGCTCCATCAGGTTGGAGAAATTGTCGCCGGGCGCCGTGCCCTTGAAGTCCTTGATCAGGTTGGCCTCGGCGTGACCGTAGATGCGGATCGAGGTTTCGCTACCGGGTAGGCGAAAGCTCCCCGGAATGTCGCCCAGCACCACAGCGTCTTTCTGCTTGAGTTCGACGGCGTCGATGCGGTCGTTCCAGGCCGATGCCGAGGCGGCAGGTGCCTGGGCCTGCTGCGTCTTGAGCTGGTTCAGCTCGGCGCGCAGGGCTTTGAGCTCGTTGCGCAGCTCTTCAAAATCCTTGGCAGACTGGGCCAGGGCGCCCGGGGGCAGGCTGCACAGGCCGGCGGCCAGCAGGGTCACGAATGCAGGGGTCAGTTTCATGGTCACTCCGTTGGGTTTTTGGGGGTGTTGCGAAGGCAATAGGCTCTGGATCTCAGGCGCCCATGCGGCCAATGAAGGCCCGGATGCGGTCATTGCCCGGGTCGTTGAAGAAAGCGGCCGGTGGGGCATCGTGGGCAATGCGGCCCTGGTCGAAGAACAGCACGCGGTCGGCCACCTCGCGGGCAAAGCCCATTTCGTGCGTGACCACGATCATGGTCATCCCGCCGCGCGCCAGTTCGCGCATCACGTCGAGCACTTCCTGCACCATTTCAGGGTCGAGGGCCGAGGTGGGCTCGTCGAACAGCATCACCTGCGGCGCCATCGCGAGAGCCCGGGCAATGGCCACGCGCTGCTGCTGGCCCCCTGAAAGCTGCCAGGGGTATTTGTGGGCATGTTCGTGCAGGCCCACACGGCGCAGCAGCACCATGGCCTGCTCGTTGGCCTGCGCACGGGGCGTGCGGCGGATGCGCCGGGGCGCCAGAGTGATGTTGTCGAGCACGCTCAGGTGGCCAAACAGGTTGAACTGCTGGAAGACCATGCCCACTTCGCAGCGCTGCTGCTGCAGCGTGTGCGGGTCGTCCGTCACCGGAACACCGCCGACGGTGATGGTGCCGCTGTCGTGGGGCTCGAGGCGGTTGATGGCGCGCAGCAGGGTGCTCTTGCCCGAGCCCGAGGCGCCGATGATGACCGTCACCTCGCCGGTGTTGAAATGGGTCGAGACGTCTCGAAGCACCTGGTGCGTACCGAACGACTTGCAGACACGGTCTGCCACGATGTAAGGGGTGACGGCCTGGCTCATTGGCTGCGTCCCTCCACATCGAAGCGGTACTCGATGGCGTTGGAAATCTGCGTGACCAGGGTGGTCAGCAGCAGGTAGGTGACGGCCACGGTGGTCAGGGTGGCAATCGGCTGAAAGGTGGCCGACTGGATGCGGTTGCCCACGTTGGTCAGTTCCACCACGCCAATGGCATAGGCCAGGGAGGAATCCTTGAGCAAGGCCACGAAGTTGCTCACCAGCGGGGGGAGCGAAATCTTGAAGGCCTGCGGGAAAATCACATCAAAAAAAACATGGAAACGCCCCAGGCCCAGGGCGCGTGCCGCCTCGGTCTGCCCGCGCGGAACGGCCAGCAGGCCGGCGCGAATGGCTTCGGCGTTGTAGGCCCCGACGTTCAGCGACAGCGCCACCACGGCGGCGGCAAAGTCCGGCAGGTTGAGCCCGGGCACGAGCACTGGCAGGGCGAAATAGACAAACAGGATCTGCACCAGCAGCGGCGTACCGCGAATGACCCAGATGTAGAAACCCGCCGCCCAGCGCAGCGCTGCCCAGCGCGCCGTGCGCGCCAGGGCAGCACCCGTGCCCAGCGCCAGCCCCACGCTGCCGCTGACCAGGGTGAGCCACAGCGTGGTGCGGGCACCGGCAGAAAACGCCTGCGCATTCGGGCCAATCGGCTCGGGCAGGAACGACAGCACCTGACCCAGCAGGGCCAGTGCGAGCACCATCAGGACCAGAGCGCTGATCAGCGTGGCATTGCTGCGCTGCTGGCGGCTCCAGTAGTGCGGCCAAAGGGCTATGAGCATGAAAATCCGTCCGGCGCGGGCGCAGGCACGCGCTTAGTTGCAGCGCACGTCTTCGTTGAAGTACTTCTTGGAGAGCTGCGTATAGCTGCCGTCGGCCATGGTGTCGGCCAGGGCCTTGGACCAGCCCTGGGCGAGCGATTCATTGCCCTTGGATACGGCGGCGGCGATGCGTTCGATGAAGAGCATTTCACCCAGCTTGAAACCGGCGTTGGGGTTCTTGTCCACCACGGCCTTGGCGACAAAGCGGTCGGTCACCCAGGCATCGACGCGGCGCGAGTTGAGGGCGCTGCGCGCATCCACGTCGGTGGGGAAATTCTTCATTTCCTTGATGGCGGAGACCTTCTGCACGTTTTCCAGGTAGCTGGTGCCGGTCTGCACCGCCACCACCTTGCCGGCCAGGTCCTTGGCGGAACGAATGGCGGGGTCCATGGCGATGATCATGCCGCCCGAGCAGTAGTGCGGCTGCGTGAAGGTGACGGCCTTGGCGCGCTCTTCGGTGATGCCGTGCGAGGCAATCACGAGGTCCCAGCGGTCTTGGCGTAGGCCGGTGAGCAGGGCGTCAAAGCCCAGGCTTTTCCACTGAATGGTCACGCCCATCTTCTTGGCCACGAGTTCAGCCAGTTCGACCTCGAAGCCGGTCAGGGTGGTGCCGTTGAAGAAGTTGAATGGGGCAAACTGCCCTTCGGTGGCAATGAGAATCTTGCCGTCTTTCTTGATTTCGTCAAACGTGCGGGCCTGGGCGGCAAACACGGCGCACAGCGCCACGGCGGAGGCAACAACCTTGAGCAACTTCATTGCGTGTCCTGTCAGGGGTGGTTCAGGTACAAAAAATCCGGCCTGCGGGTAGCGCAGCCGGAACCAGAAAATCGGCATGCCCGCATGGGGTTACCAAGCGGGCATGTCATCAAACTGACGCAATTATAGGCGGGGGCTATTTGCTTATGCCTATTGCGGAGAACCCCTATGGTCAGCGCAGGAAGGCGTCGTAGCCGGTCTTGAGGATCAGGGCGCTGACCACGAAGATGAAAATCCAGCGCACGAAATGGGCGCCGTGCTTGAGGGCCATGTGCGTGCCCAGCAGGCTGCCGACCACGTTGGCCACGGCCAGGGGGATGGTGAGATGCCACCAGACATGGCCCTTGGCGGTGAACAGGATGATGGCTGCGATGTTCGTGGAGACGTTGAGCAGCTTGGCCGACGCCGAGGCATTGAGAAAGTCGTAGCCCAGCAGGCGCACGAACAGGAAGACAAAGAAGCTGCCCGTGCCCGGGCCGAAGAAGCCGTCATAGAAGCCCACGGTCAGGCCGATCAGGCTGGCGACCAGTCCTTCGGCCCGTGCGGCCAGCCGGGGCACATGGTGGCGTCCGAGATCTTTCTTGGCCAGTGTGTAGACGAGCACCACCAGCAGTACCAGCGGCAGCAGGCGGCGCAGGAAATCGGGCGACAGGATGGTAACGGCCCAGGCCCCCGCGAAAGCCCCCGCAAATCCGGCCAGCGACGCCGGCAACATGGACTGCCACCGGATCTGCACGCGGCGGCTGTATTGCCATGTGGCCATGGACGTGCCCCACACCGATGCGCTTTTGTTTGTGCCCAGCAAGGTGGCCGGGGGGGCGCCGGGGAAGGTGGCAAACAGCGCCGGCAGCAGAATCAGGCCGCCGCCGCCCACGATCGCATCCACGAAACCGGCGAACAGGGAGGCCAGAGAAACCAGTATCCATTCCATGGCGGGATTGTCGCACCCCGTGTGCGAATGATTTGCTTACATACGACCCGATGCCCTGTGTGCCGCCAGGCGTGCAGGGGAAAAGGCCAGACGAAAAAAAACGCCGACAGAGTCGGCGCTTAAAAAAATGACACCTCATCGGGTGCTTGGGAATGTGGTTGTGGCTGTAGGTTGTCTCCTCGGCCCCCCGTTCGGCGCACCGGGGTGCGCTTTCGAGTGGTCGTACTGTAACGGCGCAAGCCCTGGAGCGGGATAGGGGATTTCCCGCCCTGTCGGCCGCTGCTCAGCGGGCGTTGTCTTCCGCAATCCAGGCCGCTGCTTTCTCGGCCATCATCAGCGTGGGGGAGTTGGTGTTGCCACTGGTGATGATGGGCATGGCCCCCGCGTCCACCACGCGCAGCCCGGCAATGCCGCGCACGCGCAGGCGCGCGTCGAGCACGGCCATGGGGTCGTCGGTGCGGCCCATCCGGGTGGTGCCCACGGGGTGGAAAATGGTGGTGGCGATGTCCCCAGCCAGGCGGGTGAGTTCCTCGTCGGTCTGGAACTGCACGCCCGGCTTGTATTCCTCGGGTTGGTAGCGCGCCAGCGCTGGCTGGGCCACGATGCGGCGCGTCACGCGCAGGCTGTCGGCAGCCACCTGGCGGTCCTCGGGCGTACTGAGGTAATTGGGGGCGATGGCGGGGGCGTCCTGGAAGTTGCCGCTCTTGATCTGCACCGTGCCCCGGCTCGTCGGGTTGAGGTTGCACACGCTGGCGGTGAATGCGGGAAAGCCATGCAGCGGCTCGCCGAAGGCATCGAGCGAAAGCGGCTGCACGTGGTATTCGATGTTCGGCCAGGGCTGGTCGGCGCTGCTGCGCGTGAAGGCGCCGAGCTGCGAGGGCGCCATGCTCATCGGGCCACTGCGGCTGATGGCGTATTCCAGACCGATGCGGGCCTTGCCGATGAGCGAGCTGGCCAGGGTGTTAAGGGTCTTGACGTTCTGCACCTTGTACACCGAGCGGATCTGCAGGTGGTCCTGCAGATTGGCGCCCACGCCGGGCAGGTCGTGCACCACGTCGATGCCGTGCTGGCGCAGCAGTTGCGCCGGGCCAACGCCCGAGAGCTGCAGCAACTGCGGCGAATTGACGGCGCCCGCGCTGAGCACCACTTCGCGCGTCGCGTGCGCCGTGACCATCTCCTTGCCATTCCAGACCTGCACTCCAGTGCAGCGGCGGCTCCCGTCTGCCCGGGTTTCGATGATGAGCCGGGTGGCGTGCGCGTGGGTCCACATCTCGAAGTTGGGGCGCCCGTAGCAGGTGGGGCGCAGAAAGGCCTTGGCCGTGTTCCAGCGCCAGCCCTTTTTCTGGTTCACCTCGAAGTAGCCCACGCCCTCGTTGTTGCCGCTGTTGAAATCCTGGGTGGCCGGAATGCCCGCCTGCTGCGCTGCGTGGGCGAACGCGTCGAGCACGTCCCAGCGCAGGCGCTGTTTTTCCACGCGCCATTCGCCCGTACTGCCGGTGGCTTGGTTGCCGTGCAGGCGCTTAAAGTCCTCGTCTGCGCTGTCAGGTTCATCCAGTCGCCAGTGGTCTTCATGGCGGCGGAAGGCCGGCAGTACGTTGTCCCAGCGCCACTCATCGTCGCCCGTAAGCTGCGCCCACTGGTCATAGTCGCGTGCCTGGCCGCGCATGTAGATCATGCCGTTGATGCTGCTGCAGCCGCCCAGCGTCTTACCGCGCGGATAACGCAGGCTGCGGCCGTTGAGGCCGGCGTCGGGCTCGGTCTGGTAGAGCCAGTCGGTGCGCGGGTTGCCAATGCAGTAGAGGTACCCCACGGGGATGTGGATCCAGTGGTAGTCGTCCTTGCAACCCGCTTCGATGAGCAGCACGCGCCGGTTGCTGTCGGCGCTCAGGCGGTTGCACAGCAGGGCGCCGGCTGTGCCGCCACCGATGATGATGTAGTCGAAAGTGGTATCGCTCATGGTGTCTCTGGGTTGGAATCGGCAGCCGTCTGTGCGGCCTCTGGCGCCTATTGTGCGACGCCGGCAAGGGTTGCATGTCTCATGCGACTGTTTTGCTATTAAATATGTAGCTTGTAGCGCAAACCAGCATTGAGTTATGTGACATTTTTAATGATACTCTGGCGATGGGAAGGGCGTCACCGGGTTCCTGCCGCCGCCGGGCGGTGGGCCAGCCGCTACCATGTGCGGTCCGCAGCCGCTAGCCCCTACCGCTCCATTCCTGCTCCGCCATGTCCGACAGTTCGCCCCGCATTGACCGCGCCGACACGCCCACAGGGCTGTGTGCCCTGCCGCGCGGGCGCTGGGGCGCGGCCGAACTGGGCACGCGGGCGCAGTGGCTGGCGCTGTCGGCGCAGCTCGGCGCTTTGCCCGCCGATGCGGGCCTGGCCTGGGACCTGCGCGGCCTGCAATGGCTCGACCATGTGGGCGCGCAGTTGCTCTGGAACCACTGGGGCCAGGCCTGGCCGCAACGTCTGGAGTTGGACCCCGGCCAGCGCGCCATGCTCGAACGCGTGGCCGGGTTCACCACGGTGGCCCCGCCGCCCGAGCCCTGGCGCCTGGCCGACCAGGTGGACCGGCTCGGCGTGCTGGTGCTGCATGGACTGGACCATGCCCGCCACCTACTGCTGCTGGTGGGGCAGATGCTGCTCGACAGCCTGCGCCTGCTGCGTGCGCCACGCCGTGCCCCCTGGCGCGATGTGTCGGGCCACCTCTACCGCATGGGCGCCACGGCGCTGCCCATCACGGCGCTGGTCGGCTTTCTCATCGGCGTGGTGCTGGCCTATCTGATGTCGCTGCAGTTGCGCCAGTTTGGCGCCGAGGCCTTCATCGTCAATATTCTGGGCATCTCGCTGATCCGTGAACTGGGCCCCATGCTCGCCGCCATTCTGGTGGCGGGGCGATCGGGCTCGGCCATCACTGCGCAGATCGGCGTGATGCGCGTGACCGAGGAGCTCGACGCCATGCGCGTGATGGGCATCCCGCACGGATTCCGTCTGGTGCTGCCGCGCGCGCTGGCGCTGGCGCTGGCCATGCCGCTCATCAGCGCCTGGACGACGCTGGCGGCGCTGGCGGGCGGCATGCTCGCGGCCGATGTGGCCATGGGCATCTCTCCGGCCTATTTCTTCCACGCGCTGCCCGCAGCCGTGGGCTTTGGCAACCTCACGCTGGCGCTGTCCAAGTCGGTGGTCTTTGGCACGCTGATCGCGCTCATCGGCTGCCACTGGGGCCTGCGCGTCAAGCCCAATACCCAGAGTCTGGGCGAGGGCACGACGGCTTCGGTGGTCACCTCGATCACCATGGTCATCATCGTGGACGCGTTGTTCGCGGTGGCTTTCAAGAACGTAGGTTTCTGACCGATGCATACCGCCACGCCCTCCCCATCCGACGCCGAGGCCGTGGTGCGCATCGAGGGCCTGTGGTCGGTCTTCGGCAAGGGCAGCGAGGCCTTCGCCGTGCACCAGGACCTGGATCTCACGGTGCGCAAGGGCGAGATGCTCGCGCTCGTGGGCGGCTCGGGCACGGGCAAGACGGTGCTGCTGCGCCAGATGCTGGGCCTGATGCGCCCGGCGCGTGGCAGTGTCACCGTGCTGGGCCGTTCGGCAGAGCTGATGGGCGGCGAGGGCGCGGCCAGCCGCGTGGGCATGCTGTTCCAGCACGGCGCGCTGTTCTCGGCCTTCAACGTGCTCGACAACATCGCCTTTGCGCTCAACGAGCAGGGCACGCTGCCGCCCGATCTGGTGCGCGACGCCGCCATGGTCAAGCTGCAGATGGTGGGCCTCAAGCCCGAGCACGCCACGCGCATGCCGGCCGACCTGTCGGGCGGCATGATCAAGCGCGTGGCGCTGGCGCGCGCGCTCATCATGGACCCGCCGCTCTTGCTGCTCGACGAGCCCACCGCCGGCCTCGACCCCAACGGCGCGGATGAGTTCTGCGCCCTGGTGCGCGAATTGCACGCTGCGCTGGGCCTGACCATGGTGATGGTCACGCACGACCTCGATACCCTGTTCGCCCTGGCCACGCGGGTGGCGGTGCTGGCCGACAAGAAGGTCATCGTCACCGACGCGCCCTCCAAGGTGGCGCAGTTTGACCACCCCTTCGTGCACGATTTCTTCCAGGGGGAGCGTGGCCGCCGAGCCATGGCCGACCTGCCCACCGCCGCCGAGGAACACTGATGGAAAACAAGTCGCATGCCTTTGCCGCAGGCATTTTCGTGATGGTCGTCACCGCCCTGGTGATCGGCCTGGGCGTCTGGCTGACGCGCGACCGGGGCAACTACGACACCTACGAACTCTCCAGCCGCGAGGGCGTCAGCGGCCTGCAGCCGCAGGCGGCCGTGCGCTACAAGGGGGTGTCGGTGGGCAAGGTCACGCACATCGGTTTCGACACCCAGACCAACGGCAACGTGCTGATCCGCATCGCCGTGAGTGTGGACGCGCCCATTTCGCCCACCACCTACGCCGTGCTCGGCTACCAGGGCGTGACCGGGCTGGCCTATGTGCTGCTCGACGACGCAGGCCAGAACTACCCGCCCCTGCCGCCCGGTTCGAGCGGCCTGCCGCGCCTGCCGCTGCGCAACTCGCCCTTCAGCCAGATCTCCGAACAGGCGCCGGCGATCCTGAGCCAGGTGCAGGAGGCCACCAAACGCATCAACCAGCTGCTGGACGAGGACAACCAGCGCCTGCTGCGCGAGGCCGTGGCGAACATCGGCCAGGCGGCGGGCGGCGTCAACGCCCTGAGTCGCCGACTCGACGCCACCGTGCAGCAGCGCCTGGACCCGGCCCTGGCCGCGTTGCCGCCGCTGGCCCAGGATGCCCGCCAAACCCTGCAGTCGCTGCAGCAGGCCGGCGCGCAGGTGTCCGCCACGGCCGCCGAGTTTGGCCAGACGGCCCAGCGCCTCAATGCCCCCGGAGGTGTCATCGACCAGGCCACCCGCAGCGCGCAGACCCTGTCCCAGGCGGTGGACCGCTTCGGCACCAGCACCCTGCCGCGCATGGAGCGCGCAGCCGACGAAACCGCCCGCGCCGCCCGCCTGACCGGGCGCGCCGCCGCTGCCGTGAACGACAACCCGCAGGGCTTCCTGTATGGACCTGGGCGCGGCCTGCCTGGTCCGGGCGAGCCCGGCTTCACACCACCGCAGCCAAAGCCAGCAGGAGAGTAAGTATGAATGCTATGAAAAACAGAGCTGAACGCGCTTTATCAATGGGCGTGGCAGCAGTTTTTGTTCAAATATTTCTGGTGGGCTGCTCGGCCCTGCCCGCGCCACCTGTGCGCCCCGTGCTGTACGACTTCG
>DMZZ01000264.1:0-1786 GCA_003484805.1 Comamonadaceae bacterium
AGCAGGGCGAGGTGCTGTTCGACGGGCAGGATGTCGGGCACATGGATGCGGCCCAGCTCTATGCCGCCCGGCGGCGCATGGGCATGTTGTTCCAGTTCGGTGCGCTGTTCACCGACATGAGCGTGTTCGAGAACGTGGCCTTTCCGCTGCGTGAGCACACCGACCTGCCGGAGGCCCTGGTACGCGACATCGTGCTCATGAAGCTGCATGCCGTGGGCCTGCGCGGCGCGCGCGATCTCATGCCGGGTCAGGTTTCGGGCGGCATGGCGCGCCGCGTGGCGCTGGCACGGGCCATTGCGCTGGACCCCGAACTCATCATGTACGACGAGCCTTTCGCCGGACTCGACCCGATTTCCCTGGGCACAGCGGCGCAGCTCATCCGTCAGCTCAACGATGCCATGGGGCTGACCACCATCCTCGTATCCCACGATATCGAGGCAACGTTCCAGCTGGCAGACCATGTGGTCGTCCTGGGGCCCGGAACCATCGCCGCCCAGGGCACGCCCGACGAGGTGCGCCACAGCCCGGACCCGCTGGTGCACCAGTTCGTTCATGCGCTGCCCACAGGCCCCGTGCCCTTCCATTACCCGGGGCCCGGGGTGGCGCAGGATTTCGGCCCACCGGGTGGGGGGCTGACATGAGCTGGTGGCGGCCGTCCGACGTGGGTTTTGCCGTGCGTTGCAAGCTGGCCGACGTCGGCATGGGTGCGCGCCTGTTCGGGCGGCTGCTGCGGCTGCTCCCTGCGGCATTTCAGCGCCCAGGCCTGGTGCGCGACCAGGTGCATTTCCTGGGCAACTATTCGCTGGCCATCATCACGGTTTCGGGCCTGTTCGTCGGTTTTGTGCTGGCGCTGCAGGGCTACTACACGCTACAGGACTTCGGCTCGACCGAGGCGCTGGGGCAGCTCGTGGCATTGAGTCTGCTGCGCGAACTGGGCCCCGTCATCACCGCGCTGCTGTTCGCCGGGCGCGCCGGTACGTCGCTCACGGCCGAGATCGGCCTGATGCGCGCGGGTGAACAGCTCAGCGCGATGGAGATGATGGCGGTCGATCCGGTGCGCCGCATTCTGGCGCCCCGCTTCTGGGCGGGTGTGATTGCCATGCCGGTGCTCGCGGCGGTGTTCAGCGCCGTGGGGGTGATCGGTGGCTGGGTGGTCGCGGTGGGGATGATCGGCATTGACGGCGGCTCCTTCTGGAGCCAGATGCAGGGCGGGGTTGATGTGTTCAGCGATGTGGGCAACGGCGTGGTCAAAAGCGTGGTGTTCGGTTTTACCGTCACTTTTGTCGCGCTTTTGCAGGGCTACGCGGCCAAGCCCACGCCCGAGGGCGTTTCGCGCGCCACCACGCGCACCGTGGTGATGGCGTCGCTGGCGGTGCTGGGCCTGGACTTCGTCCTCACGGCCCTGATGTTCAGTATCTGAAGAGAAACAAGGAAAGAGCGATGCAACCGTCCAAGAACGATGTCTGGGTGGGCCTGTTCGTCATGCTGGGGGCGCTGGCGCTGGTCTTCCTGGCGCTGCAGTCGGCCAACCTGTTGAGCCTGAACTTCAACACCGGCTATCGCGTGACAGCGCGTTTCGACAACATCGGCGGCCTCAAGGCCCAGGCCGCCGTGCGCAGCGCCGGGGTGGTGGTGGGGCGCGTGGAATCGATCACATTTGACGACAAGTCTTACCAGGCCCGCGTCACCTTGCTGCTGCAGGACCGCTATGCTTTCCCGAAAGACAGTTCACTCAAGATTCTCACCAGTGGCCTGCTGGGTGAGCAGTACATCGGCATCGAGGCCG
>DMZZ01000264.1:1940-2569 GCA_003484805.1 Comamonadaceae bacterium
GCGGCCCGCGGACCAGCCCGAACGACCCGCTCGAGCCCTACAACCGCGGCATGACGCAGTTCAACGATGCTGTGGATGCAGCCTTGCTCAAGCCGGTGGCCACGGCTTACCAACAGGCCACTCCGGCGCCCGTGCGCACGGGGGTGAACAATTTCTTCGCCAATCTGGGTGATGCCTGGTCGTTCGTGAACAACACCCTGCAGCTGAACGCCGAAGGGGCCCTGTCGAGCTTCTTCCGCTTCAACATCAACACGCTGATGGGGCTGGGCGGAGTGCTGGACGTGGCCAGCGAGATGGGCCTTGACCGCTACCGGCAGGACTTCGGGCTGACGCTGGGGCGCTGGGGCATGCCGCCCGGCCCGTATTTGGTGCTGCCCATCCTCGGGCCGTCCACCGTGCGCGATACGCTGGCCCTGCCGGTGGATATGCGCGGCAACCTGGTGCGCCAAGTGGACCCGGTCTCAGCCCGCAACAGCCTGACGGCCCTGCGCGCGGTCGATGCGCGCGCCAACCTGCTGCGCGCCGGTGAGGTGCTGGACGACGCCGCACTCGACAAGTACAGCTTCACCCCCGACGTCTTCCTGCAGGTGCGCAGCCAGCGTGCCGCAGAAGCTGCCGGCAAGGAGCAT
>DMZZ01000214.1:0-3195 GCA_003484805.1 Comamonadaceae bacterium
CAGGCCCGTCATCATCTGCAGGGGGAGGGCAAGCTCTTCACCGCCGGCATCGACCTGCAGATGATGATGGGCCTGGGCCCGCAGATCCAGAACGATTGCGATGGCCGTACGCGGGAAGCCCTGCGCCGCGTCATCCTCGACCTGCAGGACCCCTTGACCAGCCTGGAGCGCTGCCGCAAGCCCGTGCTCGCGGCCATCCATGGCGGCTGCATCGGCGGCGGCATTGATTTGGTCACCTGTGCCGACATGCGCTATGCGAGCAGCGACGCCTATTTCACCATCAAGGAAATCGACATCGGCATGACCGCCGACGTCGGCACGCTGCAGCGCTTGCCCAAGCTGGTGGGCGAGGGCATCGTGCGCGAGCTGGCCTACACCGGCCGCAAGTTCGACGCGCAGGAGGCCAAGGAGATAGGCTTGGTGAACCGCGTGTTTGAAAGCCGCGAAGCACTCTACGCTGGCGTGCACGAGATCGCCGCCACCATTGCCGCCAAGTCGCCGCTGTCGATCCGCGGCACCAAAGAAATGATCACCTTCGCACGCGACCATTCGGTGGCCGACAGCCTGAACTACATCGCCACCTGGAACGCCGCCATGCTTATGAGCCAGGACCTGACAGAGGCCATGACGGCCAGCATGGCGAAGAGGGCACCCCACTTCAAGGACTGAAGTGGGCACCCCCTGAGTAACCGCCACGCGCCTTCCCCCTCTCCTGCGGGAGGGGGAAGCCCCCAGCGCGGCGGGGCGGCCCTTGCGCGGGGGCGCTGGCCTGGGCCGCGCTGGTTTCAGGGTGTAGCGGCGGGCGCTTAGCCCCAGGGCTGAGGTGGCCCTTTGTGAGCGGCTGTCTATCAGTGGCTGGTGCCCTCGGAGCGCGTGATCTTGTTGTGCAGGTTGTACTTGCCCACCGGCTTGTCCATGGGGATGCGTTTGACCTCCTTGAACGTGGCAGCATCAAAAACGATGATCGCGCCGCCGTCGGCCTTGCGCTCCCAGAGGCTGGCCAGCACGTACTTGCCGTCGCGTGTGAACTCCACGTGCGCCAGGGTTTTCCCCGGGTCGGTGCGGATGTCGGCCACGCGCTCCAGGGTGCGCTTGTCGATCACCTGCAGCGTGTCCTTGGCCTTGGGCGACATCATCGAGTCCGTCCATGCGTAGGGCGTGTTCTCGTGGCTGCGCATGAAGAAGCCGGGGCCCAGCGTCGGGATGGTCTTGATGGTTTTCCAGGTGTCCAGCTCGATCACGGTCACCTGGCTTTCGTGCAGGCTGGGGGTGGCCATCACGGTGCGCTCGGGCGCGCCGGGCTCGGGGCGGTACTTCCAGGTGATGCCCGAGCCCAGGTGCGGCATGCCGGGAAGCTGCAGGTTGGCGATTTTTTTGCGCACGTCGAGGTGGATGACCTGGCCCTTGCCCGCCTCGCGGCTCGCACCCATGAGTTCGTTGTAGCTCTGGGTAAAGAAGAAGTCGTCGATGGGCTCCGATAAATAGGTGCGGCGCGGGTTCAGGANNTCGGCCTTGGGGTTGTAGCTGATTTCCCAGACCTCGGGCACGTCCTTGAGCGCTGCGATGAAGCTCTGGCGCGGTGCGGCGTCGTACACGGCCGAAACGCGCGAGCTGCGCTTGCGGTCCTTGTTCAGCACCTGGTGCACTTTCAGCAGGTTCAATTCGGCGTCGAGCAGCACCAGGGTGTGCGGCAGGTAGTTGGCCACCGCCACGTACTTGCCGTCGCTCGAGACGGCCAGGTTGCGCGTGTTGATGCCCGCGCGCACCTCGGCCACGACCTTCAGGTTCCAGATGTCGAACTTGGTGATCCAGCCGTCGCGCGAGGCGAAGAACACGTAGCGCCCGTCGGGTGTGAACTTCGGGCCACCGTGCAGCGCAAAGCGCGAGGCAAAGCGGTGGATGGGTTCGAGCTTGTCGCCATCGAGCACCGTGACATGGTTGTCACCCGTCTCGACCACAAGGAACAGGTTCATCATGTCCACGCCCTGGAAAATGGGCGCAGGCTTGTCGGGCAGGCTGCCTGGCGCGTGCTGGACGATGCGCGAGGCCTTGATGTCGGCCTCGGTCATCGTCGGGGCGGGCACCACCGGAGTGTAGATGTGGTCTGCCAGTGCAGCGATCTGCGCGGCGCTCAGCTGGCCGGCAAAGCCCGGCATCTGGGTGGCGGCCCGGCCTTCGCGGATGACCTTGATCGCCTCGGGCTTGCGCAGGCGCGTCAGGCTTTCGGGCAGCAGTGCCGGGGCCGACTGTCCAAGGCGTCCCACGCCATGGCAGGCAACGCAATGCTGCTGAAACAGGGCGGCGGGGTCTTCAGCACGGGCGGGCAGGGCGGTGGCCAGCAGCAGGGCGCTGGCACCCAGGGCTGCCGTGGCGTGCAGCACGGCGCGGCCTGGCAGGGCAAATGGGAGTGAGAGGGCTGGTAGAGGCATGGAATATCCGTTGCGTCGGCCTTGCAGACACCGGGGCGTGCAGGCGGAATGGGTGTGGGTTACTTGGTGCCGAAAATCCGGTCGCCTGCGTCGCCCAGGCCCGGCAGGATATAGCCGTGGTCGTTCAGCTCGCGGTCGACGGCGGCGGTGTAAATCGGCACGTCGGGGTGTGCTTTCTGCAGCGTGGCGACGCCCTCGGGCGCAGCCAGCAGGCAAACGAACTTGACCGAACGGGGTGCCAGCTTCTTCAACCGGTCAATCGCTGCTGCGGCCGAATTGCCGGTGGCCAGCATGGGATCGACGACGATGATGTCGCGCTCGGCCATCTCGGAGGGCATCTTGAAGTAATACTCGACGGGCTGCAGCGTGGTCGGGTCGCGGTACAGGCCGATGTGGCCCACGCGTGCGCCGGGCACCACGTTGAGCATGCCGTCCAGGAAGCCGTTGCCTGCGCGCAGGATGGACACGAGCACCAACTTCTTGCCGTCGATGACCTTGCCGGTCATGGTCTCCAGCGGCGTTTCGATCTCGATGTCCTGCAACGGCATGTCGCGCGTGACCTCGTAGGCCATCAGGGTGCTCAACTCGCCCAGCAGGCGCCGAAAACTGTTGGTGCTGGCGTCTTTCTTGCGCATCAGGGTCAGCTTGTGCTGCACCAGCGGGTGGTCAATGACGTGGACGTTGCTCATGGCTAATTCACTGTGTGTAAGTTTCGGTAAACAGGCACTCAGTCTGCCAGAAATCGGGCGTAGCGCGGCAAGTCCAC
>DMZZ01000017.1:0-4433 GCA_003484805.1 Comamonadaceae bacterium
CCCGGCTCGTGCAGGTGCGTGCAGTTGTAGAACTTGCAGTGGCTGGCGTGCGCCGCGATGTCGGGCATGCAGGCGGCCAGCTGTGTGGGTGCGATGTGGTGCAGGCCGAATTCCTGGAAGCCCGGTGAATCGATCAGCGCTGTGCTGCGCTCGCTGTCCACCCAGTACCAGGTGGTGCTGGTGGTCGTGTGTTTGCCCGAGTTGAGTGCCTGCGAAATCTCGCCCGTTAGCACCGTGGCGCCGGGCACCAGCAGGTTGATCAGCGTGCTTTTGCCCGAACCCGAAGGGCCCAGCACCAGCGTGGTCTTGCCGCGCAGGTGTTCCATCAGCGTGGCGCGGTCCACGTCGCCCGACTGTGCCAGTGACAGCGGCAGCACGCCGTAGTGGCGGCCTTCGCCCATGTGGCGGTAGGGCAGCAGGCGTTCCCAGGCGCGGGCGAAGGGTTCGGCCAGGTCGCTCTTGTTCAGCGCGATCAGCGGCGTGATGTGCGCTGCCTCGGCGGCGATCAGCGCGCGGGCGAGCTGGCTTTCCGAGAACACGGGTTCGGCCGCGATCAGGATCAGCACCTGGTCGAGGTTGGCGGCGAACGACTTGGTGCGGATTTCGTCCTGGCGGTAGAACAGGTTGCACCGCTCCTGTACCTTTTCGATCGTGCCCTCGTGGCCTTGGCCGGGCGGGGCAGCCTGCCACAGCACGCGGTCGCCCACCACGGCCTGGCTTTTCTTGCCGCGCGGGTGGCAGATGCGGCGCTGACCGTCGGGCGACTCCACCATGCAGTGGCGGCCGTGGCTGGCGACCACAAGGCCTTCGAGGAGGGCGCTGCGCTCAGCCATGGCGGAGGGTGCGCATCAGGCCAGCAGGGCGTCGAAACGCGTGGCGCAGTCGATGTCGGTGGGCGAGATGCCACCCACGTCGTGCGTGTTCAGGCGCACCACGCAGCGGTCGTAGTGCACCGACAGGTCGGGGTGGTGGTCTTCGGCGTGGGCGATAAAGGCCACGGCGTTCACGAACGCCATGGTCTCGTGGTAGTTGGCGAAGCGGTAGGTCTTCTCGATGGCCACGTTGGCTCCATCGCCGCTCAGGCTCCAGCCTTCGAGCAGGGCCAGCTTAGCTACAACTTCTGTTGCTGTCAGCGCCCGCCGAGGCAGCGTAGACCAGTCTTTTTTCTTCAACATCGATGTCATGTGTGGGCAGGAGAGGGCATGCGCGCCAGCCGTTCGCTGGCGGGCGGATGCGAGTAATGGAACTTCACGTACACCGGGTCGGGTGTGAGCGTGGAGGCGTTGTCTTCGTAGAGCTTGAGCAGGGCCGAGGCCAGGTCGGCGCCACTGGCTTGCTGCATGGCGTAGGCGTCGGCCTCGAACTCGTCGCGGCGCGAGAGCTGTGCAAACAGCGGTGCCAGAAACACCGTGAACACTGGCACCACCAGCAGGAACAGCAGCAGTGCCAGAGCATCGTTGGGCGCTGCGGGCACGTCGGTCAACAGCAGTGCCAGACTGGGGCGCACGCCCAGCCCGGTGTAGAACCAGGGCTGCGCGGACAGCCAGCCCAGCGCAGCAAAGCCCGCCAGGCTCAGGGCGAACATGCCGACCATGCGTTTGGTGATATGGCGGTGGTGAAAATGCCCCAGCTCGTGCGCCAGCACGGCCTCGACTTCGCCGGGGCTGAGCTGCTTGAGCAAGGTGTCGTAAAACACCACGCGCTTGGCCGCGCCAAAGCCGGTGAAATAGGCGTTGGCGTGCGCGCTGCGGCGGCTGCCATCCATCACGAAAAGGCCCTTGGCGGCAAAGCCGCAGCGCTGCATGAGGGCCGTGACGCGCGCCTTGAGCGACTCGTCTTCCAAGGGCTGGAACTTGTTGAACAGCGGGGCGATGAAGGTGGGGTACACCACCATCAGCAGCAGGTTAAAGCCCATCCACAGCCCCCAGGCCCAGAGCCACCACAGCGTGCCTGCGGTGCCCATGAGCCACAGAATGGCGGCCGCAATCGGCAGTCCGATGAGACTGCCCAGCAGCACCGACTTGCCCAGGTCGGACAGCCACAGGCGCAACGTTGTCTGGTTGAAGCCAAAGCGCTGCTCCAGCACGAAGGTCTGGTACAGCGTGGCGGGCAGGTCGATCAGGCCGCCCACCAGGGCAAAGGCCACCAGCAGCGCTAGTTGCTGCGCCATGCCGCCACCCAGCAGGTCGAGCAGTGTCTGGTTCAGCAGATCAAGGCCGCCCAGCAGCGTCCAGCCCAGCAGCACGGCGGTGCCCAGGGCCATCTCCAGCAAACCAAAGCGCGCCTTGGCCACGGTGTAATCGGCGGCTTTCTGGTGGGCTTCGAGCGCAATGCGCGCAGCAAAGGCTTCGGGTACCTGCGGGCGATGGTTCGCGACATGGCGAATTTGGCGCGAAGTGAGCCAGGCCTTGAGCAGGAATCCGGCCACCAGGGCCAGGGCAAAAGCCAGGGTGAGCGCGAGCGAGGGAGAGAAGGTAGCGGAGGTGTCGGCAGGCATGTCGCGCGAGTGTAGGGCATCGGCGACAATGCCGCCCATGTCTGAAACCCCTGCAACGTCGGCCACCGTGCTGGCCAAATCCGACCAGAACCTGGTCTGGCTCGATTGCGAAATGACCGGACTCGACCCGGAAGCCGAACGCATCATCGAAATCGCTGTGGTCGTCACTGGCCCCCACCTGGAGCCGCGCGTGGAAGGCCCGGTGCTGGTCATCCACCAGTCCGATGAGCTGCTGGGCAAGATGGACGCCTGGAACAAGGGGACGCACGGCCGCAGCGGCCTGATCGATAAGGTCAAGGCCTCTGCCATCACCGAAGAGGAAGCCCAGCAGCAGATCATCGATTTCCTGTCGCGCTATGTGCCCAAGGGCAAGGTGCCGCTGTGCGGCAACAGCATCGGACAGGACCGGCGCTTTCTGGCGCGCTACATGCCCAAGCTCGAAGCCTTCTTTCACTACCGCAACGTGGACGTGAGCACCCTGAAGGAACTGGCCAAGCGCTGGAAGCCCGAGGCCTACAGCAGCTTCAAGAAGGCGCAGAAGCACACCGCCCTGGCGGATGTGCACGAGTCCATTGAAGAGCTGGCGCATTACCGCGCCCACTTTCTTGCGCTGCCAGTACTTGCGGGAAAACCCGAATCCGTGTCATAATCGCTGGCTTGCAATGCATTGGCACTGCAAGAATTGTGCATCTCCCTTCACACATCGGGTCAGCAAGACACACGGCGGCTTAGGCCAGTCAGATTTTCTTGCAACGAATGCCCAACCGCACCGGCGCGACGCTGGTGCAGGTTTCGTTTGATGGTTGATGTTTTTTAACCATTGACGAAGCTACCGCAGGCAGCGCCTGCGGCCGTTTTCGTGTGAGAAAAATATGACCGACACTTTCCAAGTGCAGGGCGACTTTGCGCCTGCCGAATCTTTTGCTGCCGAAATTTCCGTGCCGGGCTCCGAAGCCCTGCTGACGGCCGATGTGACCGCCGAACCCAATGGCTTCATCGAGTTGGGCCTGGCGCCCGAGCTGGTGCAGGCCGTGGCTGATCTGGGCTACACCCAGCCCACGGCCGTGCAGTGCAAGGCCATTCCCCTGGCCATGGGCGCTGGTGGCCAGAACGGCCGCTGCATCGACCTGATGGTTTCCAGCCAGACGGGCAGCGGCAAGACCGCAGCCTTCCTGCTGCCGGTGCTGCACACGCTCATCGGCCAGCAAGTCGAAGCAGAAGCCGAAGCCCGCGCCGAGTACGAGCGCGCCGTGGCCGAGGCTGCCGAGCGTGGCGAAGCCCCCCCGAAGCGCGCCAAGCGCAAGGACCCCACCAATACCCGCAACTTCAAGCCTGCCATTCCGGGCGCGCTGATTGTTTGCCCGACGCGCGAACTGGCGCAGCAGGTGGCGCACGACGCCATTGACCTGGTCAAGCATGTGCGCGGCCTGCGCGTGGCCAACGTGGTGGGCGGAATGCCCTACCAGCTGCAGATTGCCAAGCTGCAGAACGCCGACCTCGTGGTGGCCACGCCCGGCCGCCTGCTGGACCTGCAGCGTTCGATGCAGATCAAGCTCGACAAGGTGCAGTTCCTGGTGGTGGACGAAGCCGACCGCATGCTTGACCTCGGCTTTGCCGACGATCTGGCCGAAATCAACCAGCTCACCAGCCAGCGCAAGCAGACCATGATGTTCAGCGCCACGTTCGCGCCGCGCATCCAGCAACTGGCCATGCGCGTGATGCACGACGGTGGTTCCTCGGTGCAGAAGATCCAGATCGACACCCCGCAGGAAAAGCACGCGAACATCAAGCAGATGCTCTACTGGGCCGACAACGCCCAGCACAAGCGCAAGATGCTGGACCACTGGCTGCGCGACACCACGATCAACCAGGCCATCGTCTTCGCCAGCACCCAGATCGAGTGCGATGGTCTGGCGACCGACCTGCAGCAGGAAGG
>DMZZ01000017.1:4463-5148 GCA_003484805.1 Comamonadaceae bacterium
ACCATCACCCACGTCTTCAACTTCGGCCTGCCCATGAAGGCCGAGGACTACACGCACCGCATCGGCCGCACCGGCCGCGCCGGCCGCGACGGCCTGGCCGTGACGTTTGCCGAGTTCCGTGACCGCCGCAAGATTTTTGACATCGAAGGTTACAGCCGCCAGCAGTTCAAGGCCGAGGTCATCCCCGGTCTCGAGCCTGCCCAGCGCATGCCCACGTCGCGCCCTGCGCCCGACTACGCCAACCGTGGCGGCCGCGACTTCCAGTCACGCGATCGCAAGTTCAGCGGTCCTGCGCGCGGTGCCGACCGTGGCGGCTTCGGCGGTGGCAATGGTGGTGGATTCGGCGGGGGTTTCAATGACCGCCAGCGCGTCCAGGGCCGTCCCGGCGACGACCGCAGGCCTGCGGCTCCTGGTGGTTTTGCTGGCCGCGATGACCGTGGTTTCGCCGGTCGCGAAGACCGTGGCTTCGCCCCGCGCCGCGATGGCGATGGCTATGGCCGCAAGCCGGGTTTTGGTGAACCGGCACGCGGTGGTTTTGCGCCACGGCATGAGGGCGCTGCTCCGCGCGGTGATTTTGCACCGCGTCCGCAGTCTTCGTTTGCCAAGCCGGGGGCCGGCAAGTCCTTTGTGCCGCATGACGCACGCAAGCGTCCGGCGCGCCCGGCACGCTGATCACTGATCACTG
>DMZZ01000282.1:0-3150 GCA_003484805.1 Comamonadaceae bacterium
CCGCCATTCCGATGGAGCACATCGAGGCCATGGCCAGGCGGCTGGAAAACCTGGAAGATTTCATCGGCGACGCCGACATGGGAGACCTGCCGCTGGATGCCGAGAGTATCGAAATGATGACCGGTATCGATGCTTCGGCCATCCATGTCGTGGCCGACAACGGGGCGCCGGTGGACGACGCCATGGTGACCTGGGCCCAGGAGCTTCAATTGGGCAACTGGTTCACGCTGGATCACAACGGGTCGAGCAACCAGGTGCAATATGCCTGGCACAGCCAGCGCAAGCAGCTGCATCTGTTCGCAGCGACCGATGGCCGCAGCTACCTCATCCAGTTGCGCCGCCTGGGGGCGTATTTGCAGGCCGGTCTGCTGGTGGCTCGTGAGGAAGAAGGACTGACGGTGCGCGCCACACGCGACGCACTGGCCAAACTCAACGCCAATCCGGAGCGTCTGCTCGGTTGATCTGCGGCGGTTTCCCGGCGTTTTGCCAGGCCGAATTCAAGGATCAGGCCAGTCCCATGCGCTGGAACAGTCCACCGGGGAGCCGCCCGACCAGCCCTGCCAATTCCAGTTCCAGCAATTGCACTTGCAAGCGTGCGGTATCCAGTCCGCTTCGCGCCTGCAAGGCATCCAGACCGATAGGGTCAAATCCCATGGCCTCCAGCAGGGGGTGGTGCATGGTTTCCCCCATTGCCGGGGCGGCCGAGGGCGCGGTCGTTGGTGGCTGCGATGCAGCAGGCCAATGGAGCTCTTCCATCACATCCTGTGCCGATTCCACCAGCTTGGCCCCTTGGCGAATGAGGGCGTGGCACCCGCGTGACTGGATGGCGTGAATGGATCCCGGGATCGCGAAGACTTCGCGCCCCTGCTCGCTGGCCAGTCGCGCCGTGATCAGCGAGCCGGAGGCAGGAGCCGCCTCCACCACCAGCGTTCCCTGGGACAGGCCGGAGATGATCCGGTTGCGCTTGGGGAAATTGCCCGGCAGGGGAGGGGTCCCCAGCGGGTATTCGCTGACCAGCAGACCCTGCGCGGCGATGCGGTGCGCCAGGTCAAGATGGCGGCTGGGATACACACGGTCCAGCCCGGTGCCGACCACGGCGATGGTGGTCGGCGTGGCGTCATCGTCCGCACCTGCGGCCAGCGCGCCCTCATGGGCGGCCGCATCAATACCGAGGGCCAGCCCCGACACGATGGTCAAACCCGCACTGCGCAGCGCGCGAGCAAACTGCCGGGCATTGTCCTGACCCTGCGGCGTGGGGTTGCGGCTTCCGACCATGGCCAGGCAGCGCATTCCTGCCAGGGCACCCGGCTCCATGAAGCGTGGTGCACCCAGAACATACAACAGCAAGGGTGGGTCATCGGTGTCCAGCAGCGTGGCCGGATACAGCGGATGCCCCAGCGGCGCGACGGCCCGCACCGGTGCGCCACTGGCTTGCGCCTCCTGCAGCCATTGCCAGGTTGCGTCAACGAGTGCAACCAGGGTTTCCGGTGGCGAGCGCAGTGCGCTGGCCTGGGGTGCGGTGACGCAGGCCTGAAGCGCCTGTGCCGACTGCTCGAAAATGCGTTGCGGCCAACCGAACGCCACCAGAAGGCGCCGCGCTGCCGTGCCGCCGACCCCCGGGGTGAGCGTCAGCCGCAGCCAGGCTGCAAGTTCATCGCGTTCCATCGGGGATATGCGTTGCGCCCTGCGCGTGTGGCGCCGGGCGAACTGGCGGATCGGTTATTCCGGATTGACCAGACGGTCGCCCACCCGGACAGGGGTACGCACGTCCAGGATGAGCGCATAGGCCACGCGGTCGAATGTCCGGAACACCATGGCCACGCCATTGCTTTCGCTGGGGAGTTTGATCTCCGAGCGTTGCTCTGCGGTGGTGTCACGGATGCGGCTTCCTTTGGTCAGCAGGTTGAGGACATGACCGACCTCGATGCCATCCTGAGTGCCCCGATTGATGGCAATCACATTGTTCTGGGCTGCATTGGCGACGGCTGAACTGCCATAGATGGAGACCACCCGGGCGTCCACATCGACGCCCGGGGCGTGGGGAACGTAGCTGGTAAAGGTGCGTGGCGGGGCAGGCAGCAGCCGGTCGCCTGCACGGATCTCTTCCTTGATGGAGGTGATGTCGAGGGTGGCCGGGACGTAATCGGAGGTGATGCCGCCCTTGCCGTTGGCGCTGTCTTCGTAGCCTTCGCCGCGCACCATCACGGCTTTGCCGAGATACTGCGCTTCGTACCCGAGGACGTCCCCGGTCATCGGATCCTTCAGCGCGACGGCATTGCGAAAAATGCGGTACTGGCGTGGTTCGCCGGGCTCGGCCCGCATCGGCCTGGCGGTGTCTGCGCGCGCATAGATGCGGTCATTGGCCGACATCAGCACGCGGTCTTCCGTGGTGCCCACAATGCGTGGGGCCTGGCTCAAGGTATCGGCGTCCACCACCAAGGGTTCCGCCAGGAAGGGTTCGATCAGGTGGGATTTCAGCGTGGGCAGAGCCGATTCCGACAAGCTGTGGCTGCGCGTCCGTGGAGAGACGCGCACGGTTTCGAGCGCTCCAGGGGCACTGGTGCGCAGGCGCGCAAAACCGCCCGTCTTTTCGAGATGCAGGGTCTGCCCCGGAAAGATGAGATGCGGATTTCGAATGGCTTGCAGGTTCATGCCCCAGAGTTCTGGCCAGCGCCAGGGGCGCTTGAGGTACATGCCGGAAATGCCCCAGAGCGTGTCGCCGCTTTTGACGATGTAGGTATCCGGTGCATCGGGGGACAGTTCGGCCAATGGCACGCCCTGCGCCGCGACCTGTTCGGCCGTGGCGCGCTGGCTGTGGGTGACGGGATGGCTCTGTGCCAGGGCCAGAGGGCTGGCCAATGCGGCGCAGATGAGGGTGACGGTACCCCACGTTGCCCGTTGCAGACCGGAGAATGCCGCCATATCGTTCCTGTTTTGATGCATTGCTGAATGCCCCTCGCTGGCGCCGCAATGCACCGCGCAGAGCGGTGAATGCGGCGAAATTCATTACAAACCAACTGAGATTCTCTCCTCAAGCCCTTGATTCGGCAATGATTATTGGATAAGGCGGCTGCACTGGGCTGAAAAAGTGGCGAAAATAGCGACATCTTTTTGGCGCGTCCATGGCAATTCTTCCCATTCTTTGTTATC
>DMZZ01000027.1:0-5423 GCA_003484805.1 Comamonadaceae bacterium
CCCGCCACACAGTGCTTCTGGATGAAAAACACCATGCTTCCCCTGACGGCGGCCTTCGTGGCGGACGACGGCACCATCGCCAACCTGGCCGACATGAAGCCGCAGTCGCTCGACTCGCACTGCTCCACCCAGCCGGTGCGCTATGTGCTGGAGATGAACCAGGGCTGGTTCGCCAAGCGCTCCATCAAGGCCGGAGCGAAGCTGCAAGGGGCGCCGTTCAACCGGCGTTGAAGACCTCGTTTGCTATTATTACAATAGCTGTTAGCGCTTTATTGACAGGCGCTGCAGCCTGAAAGCCCATAAAAAAAACGGCCCGCAGGCCGTTTTTTTATTCCATCGAAGGAAATCAGGCGAAGTTGGCTTCCGCGAACTTCCAGTTCACCAGCTTGTCCAGGAAGGTCTCAACGAACTTCTGACGCAGGTTGCGGTAGTCGATGTAATAGGCGTGCTCCCACACGTCCACGGTCAGCAGCGCCTTGTCGGCGGTGGTCAGGGGCGTGCCGGCGGCGCCGGTGTTGACGATGTCCACGCTGCCGTCGGCCTTCTTCACCAGCCAGGTCCAGCCCGAACCGAAGTTGCCCACGGCGCTTTTGACAAACGCTTCCTTGAAGGCGGCGTAGCTGCCCCACTTGGCGGTGATGGCGTCGGCCAGGGCGCCCGAGGGCTCGGCACCGCCATTGGGGGCCATGCAGTTCCAGAAGAAGGTGTGGTTCCAGATCTGGGCGGCGTTGTTGTAGATGCCGCCGCTGGACTTCTTGATGATCTCTTCGAGGGTCATCGATTCGAATTCGGTGCCCTTCTGCAGGTTGTTGAGGTTCACCACATAGGCGTTGTGGTGCTTGCCATGGTGGAATTCGAGCGTTTCCTTGCTGTAGTGCGGGGCCAGGGCATCAATGGCGTAGGGCAGCGCGGGCAGGGTGTGTTCCATGGGGTATTCCTTCTGTGGGGTTTGTGTGCGGGCGCCGCACGCAGTGTGCGTGCGACGGGTACAGCCGACCATTGTAGGAAGAACCCCCAACCTTTGCATGCGAGGGCGTTTGGCGCTGCTAGCCGGCCGGCGCAGAACGCACCGTCAGGTCCAGAGACCCATCGGCCAGCGTGGCCTGCAAGGCCGTGCCCGGCGGGGCCTGGTGCACGCTGGTGATGGTGCGGCCCTCGGCGTCGCTCAGCAGGGCGTAGCCGCGCTGCAGCACCAGCCGCGGGTCCAGCAGCTGCAGGCGCAAGGCCGCACGCTCCAGACGCTGGTGGCGGTCCACCAGGGAGCGCTGCAATTTTTGAGGAAAATCAGCCTCCAGCGCTTTCTGGTTATGCGTTAGCTGCTGCAGTTTCAATAGCGTTGCATGGCGCATGCGCTCGGCCAGTTGGGCCAGGCGTTGCTGCTCACGCACGGCCAGACCCGAGGGACGGCCCAGGCGCGCTGCCAGTTGATCCAGACGCTGCCCCCGTTGGTCCAGATGGCGTTGCACACCGTCCTGCAGCCGGTCTGTCAGCAGGTCGAGTGCCCCGAGCCACACCGAACGCGGCTGAGCCACCAGCTCGGCCGCAGCCGTGGGCGTGGGGGCCCGCAGGTCGGCGCAGAAGTCGGCGATGGTGAAGTCGGTTTCGTGGCCCACGCCGCTGATGATCGGCACCGGACTCTGCACGATGGTGCGGGCCAGTTGCTCGTCATTGAACGCCCACAGGTCTTCGATGGCCCCACCGCCGCGCACCAGCAGGATCACATCCACGGGCGGGCCGCCCTCCTCCCCCGCCATGCGGTAGAGCGTGGACAGTGCGGCGCACATCGAGGGCGCGGCGCCCGCGCCCTGTACCAGTGCGGGCACCAGCACCACGGGCAGGTGCGGTACGCGCCGACGTAGGGCCGTCACCACGTCATGCAGCGCGGCAGCGCCCGGCGAGGTCACCAGGCCGATGCCGCGCGGCATCAGCGGCAGCGCGCGCTTGCGGACGGCATCGAACAGCCCTTCGGCCTCCAGGCGGGCCTTGAGCCGCAGGAACTGCTCGAACAGCGCGCCCTGGCCTGCGCGCTGCAGGCTCTCGACGATGAGCTGCAGGTCGCCCCGCGCCTCGTACACGCCCAGGCGCCCGCGCAGCTCGACCAGCTCGCCGTCGCGCGGCACGAAGTCGAGCAGGCTGGCCGCCCGCCGGAACATGGCGCAGCGGATCTGGCCCTGTGCATCCTTGATGGAGAAGTAGCAATGCCCGCTGGATGCGCGCGAGAAGCCCGTGATCTCGCCGCGCACCGCGACAGGATTGAAGCGCGCCTGCAAAACATCCGCCACGGCGCGGCACAGCGCGCCAACCTCCCAGATACGCGGCGCCATTGCAGGGTTCAGGGGGTCAATCATCGGACGTGAGCGGGTTGGCAGGCTTTGTTGCGGCGCAGTACTCCACAGCCCCGGAATGCACTCGGAATGTAACTGTTTGTCTTGAAAAAACCCGCAAAAAGCCCGTGCATTCGTGCAACCAGTTGATTTATATATGTTTATTGCTGCGTAATTATTCAGCAATCTGTTTCCGCGACGGTTTGGCGCCCTTTTGCTGGCACCCCACGCCGGGTTCTCCACAAAGTTATCCACAGAAACTGTGGGTGACGCGCCTGTGGGCACCCGGCACAGACCAAGCCCCCCATTGACAAGGCAAAAGCCCACAAAGCTGGGCCATAATCGCCCTTTGCCTACACCTGTGCGGAGAGAGAATTGCTGTCCATCATACAAGCCGCAGGCTGGCCCATCTGGCCCCTGATTGCCTGCTCGGTCCTGGCCATGGCGTTGATTTTTGAGCGTTTCGTGTCCCTCAAAACCGACCGCATCGCTCCGCCCAAACTGCTGGACGAAGCCATCTCCGTCTCTTCACAGTCGGTCCCCGGCCCGGACGTGGTCAGCCAGCTGGCCCAGAACTCGGCCCTGGGCGAGGTGCTCGCCACCGGCCTGCGGTCCCTCAACAGCAACCCGCGCTGCAGCGAATCCGACCTGCGCGCCTCCATGGAAGGTGCCGGCCGCGTGGTGGCGCACCGGCTGGAGCGCTACCTCAGCGCCCTGGCCACCATCGCCTCGGCCGCCCCCCTGCTGGGACTGCTGGGCACGGTGATCGGCATGATCGAGATCTTCGGCTCCCAGGCGGGTACGGGCGGCATGGGCGCCAGCATGGGCAGTGGCAACCCGGCCCAGTTGGCACACGGCATTTCCATCGCGCTGTACAACACTGCCTTCGGGCTGATCGTGGCCATTCCGGCGCTGATTTTCTGGCGCTATTTCCGCAGCCGGGTCGATGCCTACCTGCTGACGCTGGAGCTGGCGTCCGAGCAGTTTGTGCGGCACCTGCTGCGGTTGCGCAAGTGATTCCCGAGGCCGATTGCCCATGAACTTCCGCCCCCGCGCCAAGGAAGAACCCGAGATCAACCTGATCCCGTTCATCGACGTGCTGCTGGTGATCCTCATCTTTCTGATGCTGACCACCACCTACAGCAAGTTCACCGAATTGCAGCTCACCCTGCCCGTGGCCGACGCCGAGCAACAGCGCGACCACCCCAAGGAAGTCATCGTCGCCGTGGCGGCCGATGGCCGCTACGCCGTGAACAAGACCGGACTGGAGGGCAAGAGCGTCGATGTGCTGGCCGCAGCGCTGCGCGATGCCGCCAAGGCCGGGCCGGGCAGCATCGTGATCATCAGCGCCGATGCCACCGCGCCCCACCAGGCGGTGGTCACCGTGATGGAAGCCGCGCGCCGCGTGGGCCTGACGCAGATCACCTTCGCCACCCAGTCGTCCGCCAGCGCGGGCGCTGGCAAACCCTAACCGGCATGGCTGCTGCCGTGCCGCAGCCCCCCTCCCCGCCCTTCACTGCACCGGCATCCTTGCTGCAGCGCATCTGGCAGCGTCGGGGCCTGCTGGCCTGGTTGCTCTGGCCACTCTCCCTCATCATGGCCCTGCTGGTACTGTTGCGCCGCGCGCTGTACCGCAGCGGCGTGCTGCGCGCCGCCCACCCGGGCGTGCCGGTCATCGTGGTCGGCAATGTGATTGCGGGCGGCGCGGGCAAAACCCCCGTGGTGATGGCCGTGGTAAAGCACCTGCAGGCCCTGGGGCTGCACCCCGGTGTGGTTTCGCGCGGCTACGGGCGCAGCACCAGTGATTGCCGTGCGGTGCTGGCCCACAGCCCGGCCAGCGAGGTGGGCGACGAGCCTGCGCTGATCGCCCGCGCCTGCGGTGTGCCGGTGTTTGTGGCCAAGCGGCGCATCGATGCGGCCCGTGCGCTTCTTGCAGCGCACGCGGATACCAACGTGATCGTCTGCGACGACGGACTGCAGCACCTGGCACTGGCGCGCGACATCGAGATCTGCGTGTTCAATGACCAGGGCACGGGCAACGGCTTTCTGCTGCCCGCCGGCCCGCTGCGCGAGCCCTGGCCGCGCGCCGTGGACCTGGTGGTGCACGCTGGCACCCCGGTGGCGGACTGCGGCGCGTCGGCATTCGCGCTGCAGCGCGCGCTGGCCGGCCATGCGCTGCGCTCCGACGGCACCCAGGTGCCCTTGGCGCAACTGCGCGGCCAACCGCTACTGGCAGTGGCGGGCATCGCCCGGCCGCAGGACTTTTTTGCCATGCTGCAGGCCCAGGGACTGGCCCTGGCGCACACCCATGGCTTGCCAGATCACTCCGATTTTGATAGCTGGCAGCGTCCGACTGATAAGCCCTATAGCCTGATTTGCACTGAAAAAGACGCCGTCAAACTGTGGCACAGCCACCCCGATGCGCTGGCCGTTCCGCTGCAGGTGCAGATCGACGGCGGCTTCTTCGTGGCGCTCGACGCCCGGCTGGCCACGGTGCGCGCGCGCTCGCTATCATCGCCCTCCTGATTCTTTCATTCCCTCCGCCATGGACACCAAACTGCTCGAACTGCTGGTCTGCCCCGTCACCAAGGGCCCTCTCACCTACGACCGGGAGCGCCAGGAACTGGTCTCGCGCAGCGCCCGCCTGGCCTACCCGGTGCGCGACGGCATCCCCGTGCTGCTGGAGAACGAGGCGCGCACGCTGACCGACGAGGAACTCGAGAAATGAGCATGCCCGCCGGTTTCACGGTGCTGATTCCGGCGCGCATGGCGTCGAGTCGGCTGCCCGACAAGCCCCTGGCCGANNGCCCGGCGCGCTGCGCAAAGCGGCGCCCTGCGCACCGTGGTGGCGGCTGACGACGAGCGCATCCTGGCAGCCTGCCGCCAGCATGGCGTGGAGGCCATTGCCACCCGCGCCGACCACCCCAGCGGCAGCGACCGCCTGGCCGAGGCCTGTGTGCTGCTGGGCCTGGATGGCGACGATGTGGTGGTGAACGTGCAGGGCGACGAGCCCCTGATCGACCCCGCACTCATCCAAGCCGTGGCAGCGCTGCTCGCGGCCCACCCCGATGCCAGCATGGGCACGGCCGCGCACGCCAT
>DMZZ01000027.1:5646-6445 GCA_003484805.1 Comamonadaceae bacterium
ACGCCCGAAGACCTGGCGCGCGTGCGCGCCCTGCTGGGCTGAGTCCTTGCGTAAGCCGGGGCGAAAGATACGCATGCTATCCTTGCCCTCCAATAAAAAAGCACCGCATCCGGGGGGGCAGCGTTCCCGTGGCCCGCAGTGCCGCCAGGTTTCACACACTTAGAGGACTTCCATGAGACTGATTCTGTTGGGCGCGCCAGGCGCCGGCAAGGGCACGCAGGCCACCTTCATCTGCCAGAAGTACGGCATTCCGCAAATCTCGACCGGCGACATGCTGCGCGCCGCCGTCAAGGCCGGCACGCCGCTGGGGCTGCAGGCCAAGGCGGTCATGGAATCGGGTGGCCTGGTCAGCGACGACCTGATCATCAACCTGGTCAAGGAACGCATCGCCCAACCCGACTGCGCCCAGGGCTTCCTGTTCGACGGCTTCCCGCGCACCATCCCGCAGGCCGACGCCATGAAGGCCGCCGGCGTCAAGCTCGACTACGTGCTCGAGATCGACGTGCCGTTTGACGCCATCATCGAGCGCATGAGCGGCCGTCGCTCGCACCCCGGCAGCGGCCGCACCTACCACGTCAAGTTCAATCCCCCCAAGGTGGCGGGCAAGGACGACCTGACGGGCGAGGAGCTGATCCAGCGCGACGACGACAAGGAAGAAACCGTGAAGAAGCGCCTGGAGGTCTACAGCGCGCAGACGCGCCCCCTGGTCGACTACTACTCCGGCTGGGCCCAGCAAGACCCCGCTGGCGCACCGAAGTACCGCGCCATCAGCGGGACCGGCAGCGTGGAGGAAATCACC
>DMZZ01000027.1:6529-8298 GCA_003484805.1 Comamonadaceae bacterium
AGCGGCAGCGCCGCCTCTGCCCGAGGCAGGGCCAGCACCTGCCCCAGCGGGCAGCGCGTGGTCACGCGCACGGCCACGCCAGCCTGCCGCGCACGCTCCAGCGCCGCCTGCAGCGCATGGTGCAGCGTGCCGTTGCCCGTGGCCGCCGCCACCAGGCCTTGCACCCCGTCGCGCGCGAGCGCATCCACTGCCGAGCCGCTCGCACCGGCATAGCTCATGACGATCTCGACATGCGGCCAGGGGGCGTCTTTCGCTATCTTTTCAAGAGCTGCCTGCGCCCATCCAGCGTGCGCCTGATGCCAATTTTGCGCCAAACGCACCCGGCCCTCCTCGACCCACGCCAGTGGCCCGCCCTCGCCCGAGCTGAAGGCATCGACCCGGTAGGGATGGACCTTCTGCACCTGCCGTGCACCATGCACCGCCCCGGCACACACCACAAGCACACCGTGCGCACCCGGCGCAGTGGCAACCGCCATGGCATCGAGCAGGTTCTGCGGCCCGTCCGGTGCAACAGCCGTGGCCGGGCGCATGGCGCAGGTCAGCACCACAGGCTTGTGTGCATCCAGCACCGAGTGCAGAAACCAGGCCGTTTCTTCCAGGGTATCCGTGCCATGGGTGATCACGATGGCACGCACTGCGGGATCTGTCAGAAGCTGGTGGCACCGGGCGGCCAAGGTGGCCCACACCGCAAACGCCATGTCCTTGCTGTCCAGCTGCGCCACCTGCTCGACCTGCAGAGGCCCGCGTGCAGCGTCGGTCAGGCCGGGCACCGCATCGAGCAGGTCGTGCACGCCCACCTGTCCCGCCACGTAGCCCACGTTGTCGCCTGCGGCTTTTGCCTTGCCCGCGATGGTGCCCCCGGTACCCAAAACAACGATTTTTTCTGCACTCACTTGCATCCCCTGGAAAACTGGTTAAAAATACAGTTACTGGATTAAACAACAGTCCCTCACCACCGGACCCCGCACCCTCTGGAGCCCTCCATGCTCAACAGCCCCAAGCTCACGGCACGCCAACAACAGATTCTGGATCTGATCCAGACCGCCCTATCCCGTACCGGAGCCCCCCCCACGCGCGCAGAAATCGCCGCCGAGCTGGGCTTCAAGTCGGCCAACGCCGCCGAGGAACACCTCCAGGCCCTGGCCCGCAAGGGCGTCATTGAACTGGTCAGCGGTACATCGCGTGGCATCCGGCTGTGTGGCGAGGCGGTGCGCTCCATCAATGCAGCGCGCGGCACCCAGTACAACCTCCCCATTCCCGGCCTGTCCCAGCTCATGCTGCCCCTCATCGGCAGGGTGGCGGCCGGATCGCCCATTCTCGCGCAGGAACATGTGGACCAGTCGTATTGCGTCGAAGACAGCCTGTTCCAGCACAAGCCCGACTACCTGCTCAAGGTGCGCGGCATGTCGATGCGCGACGCCGGCATCATGGACGGCGACCTGCTGGCCGTGAAAATTGCCCACGAGGCCCGCAATGGCCAGATCATCGTGGCCCGCCTGGGGGACGATGTCACGGTCAAGCGCCTGCGCCGCACGGCCCATGCCATCGAGCTCCTGCCGGAAAACCCGGACTACCCGGTCATCGTGGTCGATCCTGGCGAGCCCTTCGCCATCGAGGGGCTCGCCGTGGGCCTGATCCGCAACACCATGCTCATGTAATTCCTCCGCGCCGTTGCAGGTGGCGGGCGTTGGGCGGGCCAAAGGCGGCTCGCCAGCCCTGCAGCGGCGCCCTATTACAATCCTGCCTGTGTTCAACCTCTGACTACTGGA
>DMZZ01000284.1:0-10363 GCA_003484805.1 Comamonadaceae bacterium
TCGGGCTTTTCAGCGTGATATCGATGACCGAACCGGCAAACCGCACAAAATCCTGCTCATGGCGCAGAGGACGATCGATGCCGGGCGACGACACCTCCAGGCGCTTGTAATCCACCCCGTCCACCTCCAGCGCAAACTGCAACTGGCGCGTGACTTTTTCGCAGTCTTCCACGGTGATGAACGGCTCGGGCAGCGCGGGCGCGCCCTCCACGGGCGCCGCCCACGGCAAATCAATGGTGATGCGCAACAGGCCACCAGGGCAGCGCTCAATCTCGACCAGGTCGTAGCCCAGGCCGATGACGATTTGCTCAACGATTTGCTGCAATGCCACGTTTGTGAAGTTCAATCCTGCAAAAACAAAAAACCCGATAACCCCCAGAGGCTTCGAGCTCCAAAAGCAAACGACCAAAAAAAACGGGCGGTTGGTACCCGCCCGTTTGGTCGTGAGAGCTGTATTGTAGCCTGTAACGCATTGATTTGCCAAGACAGACTGCTACAAACTCCCACTCTTTGCGCATCCGCACGCAGGCACGGGGCCTGGCGCCCGGTTTTGTGTCAAAAATGCCTACAGCGCCCGTGCATCAGGCGCAGACAGCTAGCACTACGATAGCGGTTTGAGCAGCTCCGCCAGGTCGCCCTCGGTGAACAGCGGCTCCTTGCGGCCAGCGGCCCCGCTGTAGAGGCGGCTCGCCAGTTGGGCCTTGCGCTCTTGCAGTGCCAGAATGCGCTCCTCGATGGTGCCCTGCGCCACCAGCTTGACCACCCACACGCTCTGCGTCTGACCGATGCGGTGGGCGCGGTCGGTGGCCTGCGCCTCCACGGCCGGGTTCCACCAGGGGTCGTAGTGGATCACCGTGTCGGCCTGCGGCAGGTTCAGCCCCACGCCACCCGCCTTGAGGCTGATGAGGAACAGCGGCACCTGGCCGCTGGTGAACCGCTCGATGAGCGCATCGCGCTTTTGGCTTTGCCCCGTCAGCTTGACCCAGGGCAGGCCGCGTTGCTTCAACTCGGCTTCGATCAACGACAGCATGCCGGTGAACTGCGAAAACAATAGCACGCGCCGCCCCTCGGCCAGCATTTCGGGCAGCAGCTCCATCAGTTGCTCCAGCTTGGCCGATGCCGTCACCTGCCGGGCGGCGTCCAGCGGCACCAGGCGCGGGTCGCAGCACACCTGGCGCAGCTTGAGCAGCGCATCCAGAATGGTGACCTGTGACCGCGCCAGCCCCTTGGTGGCCAGCGCCTCGCGCACGGTTTTCTCCATTCCCAGGCGAATGGTTTCATACAGGTCGGCCTGCGCACCGGTCAATTCGACGGGCATCACGGTGCTCACCTTGGGCGGCAGCTCATGCGCCACCAGCGCCTTGGTGCGCCGCAGCATGAAGGGCGTGACGCGGGCGCGCAATTGCGCCAGGCGTTCGCTGTCGCTCTGCTTCTCGATCGGCTGGCGGAACAGTGTCTTGAAGCGCTGCTGGCTGCCCAGAAAACCCGGCATGAGAAAGTGGAACAGGCTCCAGATCTCGCCCAGGTGGTTTTCCATGGGCGTGCCCGAAAGGCACAGCCGGTGGCGCGCCTGCAGGCTTGCCGCCACCTGCGAGGCGTGGGTGCTGGCGTTCTTGATGTTCTGCGCTTCGTCCAGCACCACCAGATGCCACTGCGCGGCCAGCCAGCGCTCGCGGTCGCGCTGCAGCAGTGAATAGGGGGCGATGACAAGGTCGTATTCGGTCATGGCATGCGCCACGGCGTGCCGGTCCTTGCCATGCAGCACCAGACTGCGCAGCCCGGGGCAAAAGCGCTCGGCCTCGCGCCGCCAGTTGCCCATCAGGCTCACGGGCGCAATCACCAGTGCGGGCGCTGTCAGGCGCCCGGCATCCTTTTCCACCTGAATGTGCGCCAGGGTCTGCAGCGTCTTGCCCAGGCCCATGTCGTCGGCCAGGATGCCGGCCAGGCCATGTGCGCGCAAAAACTGCAGCCAGTTCAGGCCCTGCTGCTGGTACGGCCGCAAGCTGGCCCGCACGCCGGGCGGCACAGGCACCTCGGGCAGCACCGCCCTGCCCTGCAGCTGGCGCGCCAGCGCGCGCAGGGCCTCGGCCCCCTCCCAGGCCACACCCTCGCCCAGCGCCGCGCTGGTGCGCAGGGCTTCCAGACGGGAGAGCTTCAGGCTACCTTGGCTGAAATCGTGCGCGCGCTCACCCACCAGTTCGAGCAGCGCCGCCATCCAGGGGCGCAGCCCCTCGGTGGGCAGGCGCACAAAGCCCTGCCCACCGGGCGCTTGGAGGAACACATGGGGCGGCAAAGTCGGCAGGCCGGTGGCCGGATCGGGCGGCCGGGCTGCGGCCGCTGCGATCAGGTCGGGCAGCCAGGGCAGGATGTCATGGCGCCGCCCGTCGATCTCGACGCCCAGCGACAGCGCGAACCAGGGCGAGGTGGCCTCGTCGCCGCCCTGCGCATCCAGGCGCACCGCAATCTCCGGGGCACGGGCGATCCAGCCATCGAGCGCAGGGTCGGTCGTCAGGACAAAGCCCGCCTCGCGCAGCACGGCAAAGCCCTCGTCGGCCCATTCCATCCAGGCCTGCTGGGGTTGCCGGCCCGGAATGCCGAACACCCCGTCGCTCCCCAGGCTTTCGACTCCCAGGGCCTGCAACTGTGCGATGGCATTGTGCTCGGCCACGAGGTCGCGCTGCAGCAATACCCGACCCTCGGCACTCTCGACCAGGACCGCCGTCGGGCCTTGCGCCCACCAGCCCCGATGGCCCTGGTAGTCAAAGCACAGGTGGGCGGTGATGTGCCCGTGGCGCGGCACGTCGGCGGCCAGGGTGGGCACCAGGTGCAGGCAGGCCTGGGGAACGATGCTGCCCAGGCGCCGCAGGTTCTGCAGCACCGGGGGCAGCGGCACGGCGGCGCCCAGGCGCTGCGCCACGTCGGTCTGGCGGCTGCGCAGGGCTTCGATGGCAAAGGGCGGCGCCTTGAGCAACACGTCGAGTTGCGCGGGCGTCAGCCCTTCGGCCCGCACCGGGCCGCACAGGCCCAGCGCGGTATCGAGGTACACCGGCGGGCTATTCAGGCACAGCGTGGCGGTAGGGCTAGGCAGGCGGGCACGCAGCGCCGAGGCCCCCTCGCCCCCGCGCGCGGCGGGCGCATCCATCCAGTCCCAGGCCAGCGACTGCGGCTCGCCCCAGCACAGCGCCGCGCCCACCGTGGAGCCCCCCGCATCGGCATACAGACGCCCGGTGGCGGCGGCCTGCTGCACGGCCAGCAAGCCGACCTGGCCTTCGAGCACCGCGCTGGGCGCGGCGCTGTAGGCCGAGTAATAACTGTGGCTGTGCGGCATGGCGCGCAGCAGTTGCAGCACCTGGCGGTCATCCTCGGTGGCGCGGTCGTACACCGCCTGCCCCTTGGCGGGCGGTGTACGCAACTGCTTGGGCTTGGCCCAGCCGCCCGTCAGCTTGGGGTAGGACACCACGGCTTCGAGCTGCAGCCGGGGCGCCGTGCGCGGGGTGCCCACCACCGACAGCAAATAGAGATACTGCTCGGGGCGCTCGTCCCTTGCGCCCCCGGCCTGTGCGATGGCGGGCTCCCCGGCCCGCTCCAGCGCCAGCAGCCAGTTGACGAGCTGGGCCTCGGCCTCCAGGCGATGGACTTCGGCCATGCGGCCCTCCACCTCTCGGCGTGTGGCGGAACGTGAACCGGTGCGGCCGAGCCTGAGGGCCTGCGCGTTGAGCGCCTGCGTCGGTGCCCCCCGATGGGTGGCCTGCACCATCAGGGCCACACCGTGCTTGCACTGACGGCCCACGGGGCAGGTGCAGCGGCCCTGCCAGAAGTCCACCTCGCCATTGGGCATCAGGCCCATCTCGATCGACACCTCGTACGGCGGGGGCAGGCTGCCCTGCACTTCGCCCTCCAGCAGCCAGTGGTCGCCCAGTGGAACAACGTCCAGCAACTGCGCCATACCGTCCCTGAACAGGCCAACACCGCGCGTCCAGGCACCGGAATCACACAAGGCCCGCAATGACAAGGGCGGGAACCACAGAGGCACGGACATAAAAATTCAATCAAAAATGGCCGCAGCGCTTTACCAATAAGCGCCAACAGCTATGCTAGTAATAGCAAAATGCGTTGCCAGGATTGTGCCCGTGGCATGCACCCGGGCACCGGGCCGCAACGTCCTGTCAACCGTGGGCCACGCGCACACGCTCGAACACCGCCTGCGCCTGCGGGTCCGCACGGCCGCTGCCCTGCCCTTTTTGCAGGCTCTCCAGCAGCCGCGACAGCACAGCCGCCTGCGGCAGCAGCGGCCCCAGGAAGCGCACGGTCTGGCCATCGGCGATCAGCAGCGTGGGAAAGGTCTCCACATCCAGCTCGCCCGCCAGCTCCGACTCATCCTCGATGTCCACCCACACAAAGCGCACACCGGGGTGCGCCAGGGCCAGCGCATCAAAAAGCGCCCGGTAATCGCGGCAGGTGCCGCACCAGTCGGCGCACAGGCACACAGCCCACCAGCCGCTTGCGGCAGTGATTGGGGCGAAATCGGGCAACGCGGCCGGGCTTTCCATTCACACAACTCCTTCATGCCTGTCATGGGCTTGGCGCCTCGCAGGCGCGGCAGGCGTCGATGGTACCCACTCCCGGCACCGGGTTGCCCCAGTGGCTGAGAGTTTTTGGGTTGCGCGCAAGGAGCGCAGCAGAACATGCCCCATCGAGGCGCAAAGCACAGCCATGGCCCGTGCCATGGAAATGTGGGTGTGTTTTGCCGGCGTGGCCCGGCCAGAAAACCCACGCAGACACGCGCCAAGCCCTCGCCCGCTACAATATTGCGATGCACCATTTTCAGCGCACGCTCTTGCACACACCGGCACACGCCCGGGGCAAGGCGCTGCCGCGCGGATATTTCAGTGCCGTGACGCCGCCATAGCGCGGTGCCGCACCGCCCCCTTGCCGGGGCAAGACATCCCCCGTTCAGCACCACCGGCCTGCTCTCTGGCCCGCTGGTCGCATCTTTTCCTTTCTTTTTGTTTCGCCGCAGCGCGTCGCGCGCTGGGCTGTATTGCCTATGACTTTTTCTTCGATCAAACAAACTTGGCTTTCCAATATTCGAGGTGACGTGCTGGCGGGCCTGGTGGTGGCGTTGGCACTCATCCCCGAGGCCATTGCCTTTTCGATCATTGCCGGGGTGGACCCCAAGGTGGGGCTGTACGCCTCGTTCAGCATCGCTGTGGTCATCGCCTTCACGGGCGGGCGCCCGGGCATGATCTCGGCGGCCACCGGGGCCATGGCGCTGGTGATGGTGACGCTGGTCAAAGACCATGGCCTGCAATATTTGCTGGTAGCAACCTTGCTCACCGGGGTGCTCCAGATCGTGGCGGGGTTGCTCAAGCTGGGGGCCCTGATGCGGTTTGTTTCGCGCTCGGTGGTCACCGGGTTTGTGAACGCTCTGGCCATCCTGATCTTCATGGCGCAACTGCCCGAACTGACCCACGTGGGCTGGCAGGTGTACGCCATGACGGCAGCGGGCCTGGCCATCATCTATGGCCTGCCGTACATCACCAAAGCCGTGCCGTCTCCGCTGGTCACCATCGTGGTCCTCACAGCGATCTCCATGGCCCTGGGCCTGGACATCCGCACCGTGGGCGACATGGGCGAACTGCCCGACAGCCTGCCCGTGTTCCTGCTGCCTGATGTGCCGCTAACGCTCGAAACCCTATGGATTGTTCTGCCCTACTCCGCCACGCTGGCGGTGGTGGGCCTGCTCGAATCGATGATGACGGCTTCCATCGTTGATGAGCTGACCGACACCAGCAGCAACAAAAACCGCGAATGCGTGGGCCAGGGCGTGGCCAACATTGCCACCGGCTTCATCGGCGGCATGGCGGGCTGCGCGATGATCGGCCAGTCGGTCATCAACGTGAAGTCGGGCGGGCGCGGGCGCCTGTCTGCACTGGTGGCCGGCGTGTTTTTGCTCATCCTGGTAGTGTTCCTCGGCCCCTGGGTGAAGCAGATTCCCATGGCCGCGCTGGTGGCCGTGATGATCATGGTGAGCATCGGCACCTTCAGCTGGGACTCGGTGCGCAAGCTGCGCGAGCACCCTCCCAGCTCGTCCATCGTGATGATCGCCACCGTCGTGGTCACCGTGTCCACGCACGACCTGGCCAAGGGCGTGTTTGTCGGCGTGCTGTTGTCGGGCATTTTCTTTGCCCACAAGGTGGGCAAGGTGCTGCGCGTGGACCGCAGCAGCGAAGACGGGGACCGCGTGCGCGTCTACGGCGTGGTCGGTCAGGTGTTCTTTGCCTCATCCGAGGCGTTTCTGGCGGCTTTTGATTTCAAGGAAGTGGTGCCCAAGGTGCGCATTGATGTGAGCCGCGCCCACTTCTGGGACATCACCGCCGTGAGCGCGCTCGACAAGGCCGTGCTCAAGTTCCGCCGCGAAGGCACCGAGGTGGAGGTGGTGGGCATGAACGAGGCCAGCACTACGCTGATGGACCGTTTTGCCATCCACGACAAGCCGGGCGCCGTCGAGCAGTTGATGCATTAAATTCACGCCAAGGAGACTCACCATGAACAAGGTATACGCCTGCATCGACGGCCTGGTCACCACCACCGCCGTGATCGACTGGGCCGCGTGGTCGGCCCGGCGCCTGAGCGTTCCGCTGGAGCTGCTGCATGTGCTGGAGCGCCCGCCCGAACTGCCCCATGTGGGCGACTACAGCGGCGCGCTGGGGCTGGGGGCGCAGGAAGTGCTGCTGCAACAGCTCAGCGCCCTGGACGAGCAACGCGGAAAACTGGCCCAGGAAGCCGGGCGCCAGATGCTGCAAAGCGCCAGAGAACGCGCCAGCGCGACAGGTGCGCTGCAAGTCGATGGCCGCATGCGCCATGGCGAACTGGTCGACACCCTGCTGGAGCTCGAACCCGACGCGCGCCTGTTCGTGCTGGGCGAGCACTACCATGCCAGCAGCCCGCGCAAAATTCACCTCGACCACCATGTGGAGCGCGTCATTCGCGCAGTCAAGCGCCCGGTACTGGTGGCCACAGCGGAAGAGTTTGTGGCGCCCGAGCGCTTCGTGATTGCCTACGACGGCAGCGCCACCGCCCGCAAGACGGTGGAAACCGTGGCCCGCAGCCCCCTGCTGCAGGGCCTGCCCGCCCTGGTGGCCCTGGTGGGCGCAGAAACCCCCGCCGCGCAGCAAGCCTTGCAAGACGCCCGGCAAGCCCTGCAGGGCGCTGGCTTTGCCGTGGAGACCACCTTGCTGCCAGGCGAGCCCGAGCAGGCCCTGCCCACCCTGCTGAAAACACAAACTGCGGCCATGCTGGTGATGGGCGCTTACGGCCATTCGCGCATTCGCCACCTCATCGTGGGCAGCACCACCACCACCCTGCTGCGGCTGAGTGAGGTGCCGGTGCTGATCCTGCGCTGAATCCGGTGCAACCAGAAAATGGCCCTGAAATGCTATATTATTTATAGCTATTAGCGCTTATCCATTAAGCACAAAAGGCCTTTTTTCTAATTATTTTTTGCCAAAGCGGCACTCGGAAACCAGTGCTGCGTGCGGTTGACCAGCGCCACCAGCGACAGCATCACTGGCACCTCGACCAGCACGCCCACCACGGTGGCCAGCGCGGCGCCCGAGTGCAGGCCGAACAGCGAGATCGCCACCGCCACGGCCAGCTCGAAAAAGTTGGACGTGCCGATCAGGCAGGCCGGCCCGGCCACGTTGTGCGGCAGTCGGAGCCAGCGCGCCGCCACCAGGGCAATGGCGAAGATGCCGTAGCTCTGCACGATCAGCGGCACGGCGATCAGGCCGATCACCAGCGGCTGCGCCACGATGGTGCCTGCCTGGAAGCCGAACAGCAGCACCACGGTGGCGATCAGCCCGACGATGGACCAGGGCTTGAGCCGCGCCACGAAGTCGGACACGGCATGGCCCGGGCGGCGCTGCAGCACATGGCGCGTGGCCATGCCCGCCGCCAGCGGCAGCACGACGTAGAGCACGGTGGAGAGCACCAGCGTCTCCCACGGAACCGTCACGTTGGTCACGCCCAGCAGGAAGGCGGCGATGGGTGCAAACGCGACCACCATGATGAGGTCGTTGATGGACACCTGCACCAGCGTGTAGCTGGCGTCGCCCTTCACGAGCTGGCTCCAGACGAACACCATGGCCGTGCACGGCGCCACGCCCAGCAGAATCATGCCTGCGATGTATTCGCTGGCCGATTGCGGATCGACCCAGGGCGCGAAAAGATATTGGAAAAACAGCACGCCCAGCGCCGCCATGGTGAAGGGCTTGATGAGCCAGTTAACCACCAGCGTGAGCAGCAGGCCACGCGGCTTCTTCCCAACATCCTTCACGGCGCTCCAGTCGATCTGGATCATCATCGGGTAGATCATCACCCAGATGAACACGGCCACCACCAGGTTGACATGCGCCAGTTCCAGCGCGGCGATGGCCTGGAAGGCGCTGGGAGCCAGCAACCCCAGGCCCACCCCGGCCAGCATGCCCAGGCCCACCCAGACGGTCAGATAACGCTCAAACAATCCCATTTCAGACTCCGGCAGTGGGCAGGACTTCGCCCGCCAATTGCAGCAGGCGCGGCACACCCACGGGTTCCTCACTCATCAGCGGCACCACCGCATGGCGCGCGGCGTGGTGCGTAGCCACAGCCTCGATCTCGCGCAGCTCGTTGCGGGCACGCTGGCGCAGCAGCGGCGAGGTGACGCGGGCCGCCGCCACGCTATTGTTCACCACCCAGGCCCAGGGCTCGATGCCCGCGCGGCGCAGGTCGGCCTGCAGGTTCGCGGCTTCGAGCACCGGCGTGGTCTCTGCCAGCGTGGCGATGAGCACCTTGGTCTGCTTCGGGTCCTGCAGCTGCATCATGGGCGTGGTGAAGTGCAGGCCCTTGTCGCCCATCTGGCGCACGATGTCGCGGTGGTAGGCGCCGGTGGCATCGAGCAGCAGCAGCGTGTGACCCGTGGGCGCGGTGTCCATCACTACAAACTTGCGGCCCGCCTCGCGGATCGCGCGCGAGAAGGCCTGGAACACCGCGATCTCCTCGGTGCACGGCGAGCGCAGGTCTTCTTCGAGCAGAGCGCGGCCCGCGGCGTCGAGCCCTGCACCCTTGCTGGCCAGCACCTGCTGGCGGTAGCGCTCGGTCACCTCGTGTGGGTCGATGCGGCTCACGCTCAGGTGCTCCAGCGTGCCATTGAGCGTCTCCATCAGGTGCGCAGCCGGGTCGGAGGTGGTCAGGTGCACCTCGTGGCCCCGGTGCGCCAGCGCCACGGCCACGGCTGCCGCCAGCGTGGTCTTGCCCACGCCACCCTTGCCCATGAGCATGACCAGGCCATGGCCGTCCAGGGCCATCTGGTCCACCAGCCGGGACAGGCTGGGCGCCTGCAGCACGGGCGCCGCGCTGTCGCTGACGGCAGCGGGCGACACAGCAGCATCACCGTCCAGCAACTGCCGCAGGGCATCGATGCCCACCAGATCGAAGGGTTTGAGTGGCAACAAGTCCAGCGGCAGCGCGCGCAGATCTTGCGGCAGGGCGGCCAGCGCCGCCTGCTCGCGCCGACACACGGCAGCGGCCAGCGGGTCATGATCGGCTTCGGCCAAAGGCAGCACACCATTGACCACCAGAAACTGCTGGCGCAGCCCGATGGCGGCCAGCTCGGCATGGGTGCGCGCGGCCTCGCGCAGCGTGGCAGGCTGGGCGCGCGCCACCAGCACCAGGCGGGTGTGGGCAGGGTCGGCCAGGGCGTCCACGGCGGCCTTGTAGCGCTCGCGCTGCTTCTCCAGCCCGGCCAAAGGCCCCAGACACGAGGCATCGCCCTTGTCGGCCTCCAGGAAGCCGCTCCAGGCGCCGGGCAACTGCAGCAGCCGGATGGTGTGGCCCGTGGGCGCCGTGTCGGTCAGCAGCGCGGTGAATTCGTCGAAGGCGGCGATCTCGGTGGTGCAGGCGCCCGAGAGCTGTTCTTCAATGCCCTTGACCACCGCATCGGGCAGCACCCCGCGCACCGGGCCGACGATGCGGTCGCGGTAGCCCTGGGCGGCAGCCTGCGGGTCGATCTCCAGCGCCGCCAGGCCCGGCACACCGGGCACGGGTGTGGTGTGGTTGCCGATGGCGATGCCGAACACCTGGCCCACGTTGGAGGCGGGGTCGGTGCTCACCAGCAGCACACGCTGGCCCTGCGCCGCCAAACGCAGCGCGGTGGCGCAGGCGAGCGATGTCTTGCCTACGCCGCCCTTGCCGGTGAAGAAAAGGAAGCGGGGAGGCTGGTCAAGAAAATGCATGTCGGAATGGGTGAGGGTACGGAAGCGAAAACGATCAAGCCGGCTTCAGCCGCAACAGCCACCCGAACAGCAGTTGCCAGCGCTCTCGG
>DMZZ01000168.1:0-1214 GCA_003484805.1 Comamonadaceae bacterium
TTTTCCTTGTTCCATTGCCAGATGGCGGGCGGGGTGTAGGGGGACGAATCGGTCATGCGGGTGCTCCTTCAGGCAAATCGGTGGGCCACGGGCTGCGTGGCCTGGTGCTGAACGAGTGTACTGACGCGGGCCGGAATGTGCTTTGCCTGCGGCCCTCCCGCTGCGAGGGCTGCATTGGGAACCATTGCAGGGAGGAAAAGGTATGTGACGGGCCGAAATCGACCCTGAACAGACGTCAACGATTACCACTTGAACTTGATCAGGCTAGTCCGTTGACCGTTTGATTCGGTAGCAACCACCAACGGTCGATAGACCAGAGTTGCGTCCAGAATTGGCTTCTGGAGTTGCATCTTCTCTGCCACGGTGCCCAAAGTTGGTGGAGTGTGACCGGGGAATAGGTTAAGAAATATCGCCTGTGAACGAAGATCAAAATAAAAACCACCAATGTGACCTTCTTTGAAAATCGGGATCACGGCAATCTGATTGGGGTTGTGCAGGGTCTCTTTCTCAGAGATCAGAAAATGTGCTCCCATCTTGTGGGTGAAAGGCAGCTTTCCAAATGCCACGTCTATGAGGTACGGTGAAGGAAGACCCGGAACCGACCCATTCATTCCAACACCGATGTGCAATGTTCCCTCATAGGACAGATTGATAGCAGTCTTGAGCAGCCAACGCTCCAGCTTGAGATCATCGATACTATTCGTACTTAGAGCAGCACTATTACAAGGTGAGGCTGCCAGTTGAAATTTTCCTACGGCCTTCATAGCCTCGGCATCGACTTCAGATAACGCGGAGTTGTGAGCCCTGCAAAGGATCTGCCGCTGAAGGCCATTAATCCCAATGGACCTTGTTTCTCCGTCGCACCACGGAAAGCCAGAAACCTGAACAGCCCCTTCGGGGAAAAGATTCTTGGAAATAAGGTGTTCAGCAGACGGGCCTCCGTCGCAGCCGCCACAGGCCGCAGCCCAGCACTTGAACTTTCGCCCCTGAGAACTCTTCATGGTGCAACAGTCTATCTTTTGCCTCTTCCTTGAATCAGATCGAATGGCCGCTACTGGCTGCTTCTGGCCGACAGCAGCCCCGCATCCCCTCACCCCCACCACCGCACCCCCCCGCCGCTGCCGCCCCCAGCACCACCACCAGCAAAAACGGCAGCCGCAACCACAGGGCCAGCGCGGCCACGCCCAACGCGGCCAGGCGGGCATCGAGCACCA
>DMZZ01000168.1:1390-5635 GCA_003484805.1 Comamonadaceae bacterium
GGTGGCAGCAGCGGCACGGCCAGGGCGGTGGCCACGCCACACAGCACCGCCAGCGCCACGGGTTCGCGCTGTTGCAGGCGCGGCCACAGCAGGGCCAGGAAGGCCGCCACGGCGGCGCCGTCCAGGCCCCAGCGGCGCGGGTCGCCCAGGGCGTCGCCCAACAACGCACCGACCAGCGTGAACAGGTTCCAGAGCACGAACACGCCGACGCCCGCCGTCCAGAAGCCGCGCCGCTGCTCGACGGCGCTCTGCTGGCCTGCGGCGGTGGCGGCGGATTCGTCGATGGTGAGCTGCGCGGCCACGGCCTTGCGCCAGCCGGTGGGGGCGATCATGGCGTTGAGCTGCATGCCGTAGACCGCGTTGCGCACGCCCAGCAGCGCGGCAGCGCCCAGGGCCGCAGAGCCCCCGCCGCCGCCCGCAATAACGCCAATGAAGGCGAACTGCGAGCCGCCCGTGAACATGAGCAGGCTCAGTGCCATGGCCTGCCACACGGTAAGGCCTGCCGCCACGGCCAGGGCGCCAAACGAGATGCCGTAGAGGCCGGTGGCGACGGCAATCGACAGGCCCATGCGGATGGCGGGGGTCCAGGTGGAGGGGCGCAGGGTGGGTGGGGAGGATTCCATGGAATTCAATTTTGATAGCTAGCAACGCTTGTCAGTAAAGCGCGGGAGGCCAAAAACACTCAAAACATTCAGCGGGTACGCTGTGGCGGGCTGCGGGCGCAGGCGGTGTCAGGCGGCCCAACGACGCGATGCCCTGAAGACCGTCTTGGAGTTCAGAGCACTATGCACCTGCGGCTTTTAGGTTCATATTGCGAACGCATTTTCAAAAAAGGTGGATATCTGATGTTCTTTCCTGCCCTTGTGGGCTTGCTGGGTCTGGTGGGAGTGGCGGTCTTTTTCTGGGTGCACAACGGCCCGGGGTCCGGCCGCCCTTTCGGCAACCGGGTCGCTGCCCACATCGGCATTCCCAAGAATGTCTTTTACGCGCTGCTCGAAAATGGCGTCGAAGGCTCGTCGCGTGAATTGCTGGCATCTCTTGAGCGGTCGAAACTGGGCCTGGAGGAGGCGGGCGTCAAGCTCGGCCCTGCGCTGGGCAGAGGGCTTGCGCGCCTGGAACGGCGATTTGGCACCCAGGACAGTTACGACCGGGCCAAGCCCATTGTTGCCAGACTTGTCGCGGCAGCCGAAGAGCAGTGACATAGCANNTCCGCTGGCAGCGCCCATCCGTACAGGGATGGGCAGCATCGCTTGACCCTGCGACGGGGAAAGCACAAAACCACTCATGTTTTGATAGCTTGCAGCGCTTGTTTCAAAAGGCTTTCAAACACAAATAGCTCTGAATTGCTTATGGAACAAGCGCCAGCCGCTCCTGATTCAGGAGCTTATGGATTCAGTGCGCCTTGTCCCAGTTCCGCCCCACGCCCACCTCGGCCAGCAGCGGCACCTTGAGCGCAGCCACATCGGCCATCAGGCGCGGGATGTGGCTGCGCAGCCAGTCCACCTCGCCCTCGGGCAGCTCGAACACCAGTTCGTCGTGCACCTGCATGATCATCTTGATGCCGGGCTTGTGTGCGTCCAGCTCTTGCTGCACGGCCACCATGGCCATCTTGATGAGGTCGGCCGCCGTGCCCTGCATGGGCGCGTTGATGGCGGCGCGCTCGGCGCCCGCGCGGCGCGGGCCGCTGGCGGCGATTTCGGGCAGGTACAGGCGGCGGCCGAACACCGTCTCAACGTAGCCCATGGACCGGGCAGCGGCCTTGGTTTCGTCCATGTACTGCTTCACGCCGGGGTAGCGCTGAAAGTAACGGTCGATGTAGGCGGCGGCGGCCTTGGTTTCTATCCCTAAGTTTTTTGCCAGGCCAAAGCTGCTCATGCCGTAGATCAGGCCGAAGTTGATGACCTTGGCGTAGCGGCGCTGCTCGCTCGTCACCTGGTCCAGCGCCACGCCAAACACCTCGGCGGCGGTGGCGCGGTGCACGTCCAGCCCGGCGTGGAAGGCGTGCAAGAGCGCGTGGTCGCCGCTGATGTGGGCCATGATGCGCAGCTCGATCTGGCTGTAGTCGGCGCTGGCAATCACACAGCCGGGCGGCGCCACAAAGGCCTCGCGCACGCGCCGGCCCTCGGCCGTGCGGATGGGGATGTTCTGCAGGTTGGGGTCGTTGCTGGACAAGCGCCCGGTAACGGCCACAGCCTGGGCGTAGTGCGTGTGCACGCGGCCGGTGCGCGGGTGGGCCAGTTGGGCCAGTTTGTCGGTGTAGGTGCCTTTGAGTTTGACCAGGCTGCGGTGCTCCAGCAGCTTGGCGGGCAGGGGGTAGTCTTCGGCCAGCTTTTCCAGCACTTCTTCGTCGGTNNAAGATTTCGCCCAGCTGCTTGGGGCTGCTGAGGTTGAAGGGCTGACCGGCGATCTCATACGCCTCGGCTTCGAGTTGCAGGATGCGCTGGCCCAGCTCGTGGCTCTGCTGCGCGAGCGTGGGGGCGTCGATGAGCACGCCGTTGCGTTCGATGCGGTAGAGCGCCTCGCTGCTGGCGATTTCCAGTTCGTAGATGAAGCGCAGCTTGTCGTCGGCCTGCAGCAGCGGCCACAGCGCCAGGTGCACGTCCAGCGTCTGGTCCGAGTCTTCGCAGGAATAGGCCGCCGCCTTGTCCACCGGCACCTGGGCGAACGGGATCTGGTGCGCGCCCTTGCCGCACAGGTCTTCGTAGCTGATGCCGGTGCGGCCGGTGTGGCGCTCGGCCAGGCTGGACAGGCCGTGGGGCTTGTGCACTTCGAGCACGTAACTTTGCAGCATGGTGTCGTGCACATAGCCCTGCACCTCGATGTCGTGGTTGGCGAACACATGGCGGTCGTATTTGACATGCTGGCCCAGCTTGTGGCGTTTGCCATCTTCCAGCCAGGGCTGGAGGCGTGCCAGCACTTCATCGCGCGGCAGCTGCGCGGGGGCGTCCGGCCCGGCATGGGCCAGCGGAATGTAGGCCGCCTCGCCGGGCTGCACGCTGAAACTGATGCCCACGATCTCGGCGCGCATCTCGTCGAGCGAGGTGGTTTCGGTGTCCAGCGCCACCAGCTCGGCCTTTTGCAGGCGCTGCAGCCAGTGGTCAAAGTCGGTCCAGTTGAAGATGGTGTCGTACACCACCGGGCGGTGCTGCGCCGCCTCGGCCACGGGGCTGGCGGAATGGTCGGCGAACAGGTCGCCGCTCTGGCCGGGCATGGCCACCACGGGCGCGGGCGCGGCGGCCGGGGCGTCGCCCGCCAGTGTGCGCGCCAGGCCTTTGAAGCCGTAGGTGTCGCAAAAGGCCATGAGCGGCGCGGTCTGGGGCGCGCCGATGCGGATGGCGTCCAGCGCAGGCATGCCGGGCACCCAGCCGTTCAGGTCGCAGTCGGTCTTGATGGTCAGCAGCTGGCGGCTGGTGGGCAGCCAGTCGATGGCCTTGCGCAGGTTCTCACCCACGGCGCCCTTGACCTCGCCGGCCCGCGCCACCAGGGCGTCCACCGAGCCGTATTCCTGCAGCAGCTTCACGGCGGTTTTGGGGCCCACCTTGTGCACGCCGGGCACGTTGTCCACCGTGTCGCCGACCAGCATCTGGTAGTCCAGCATCAGGCGGGCGGGCACGCCGAATTCGGCCTCCACCCCGGCCAGGTCGCGCACCTTGCCGCTCATGGTGTCGATGATGGAGATGTGCTCGTTCACCAGTTGGGCCAGGTCCTTGTCGCCGCTGGAGATGACCACGTCAATGCCCTGGCGCGCGGCCGCCACGGCCAGGGTGCCGATCACGTCGTCGGCCTCCACGCCGGGCACGTCGAGCACCGGCCAGCCCATGAGGCGCACCACCTCGTGGATGGGCGCGATCTGGCTGCGCAGGTCGTCGGGCATGGGGCTGCGCTGCGCCTTGTATTCGGGGTAGAGCGCATCGCGGAAGGTGGGGCCCTTGGCGTCGAACACGCAGGCCGCGTAGGTGCAGGGAACGTCCTTGAGGAGCTTCTGCATCATGTTGATGATGATGCGGATGGCACCGGTCTTTTGCACCGTGCCGTCGGGCAGGGTGGTGCTCATGGTTTCGCCGCCCGCGAAGAAGGCGCGGTAGAGGTAGCTGGAGCCGTCCACCAGCAGCAGGGTCTTTTTGTCGCTCATGCGGCGATTGTCACAGGAAGCCGCTGCCGCCGGGCGCCCCTGTCGCCGCCATGCCCATGCCTGCGTTGCGGCGCCTGAAAACCGGCAAAATATCCGGCACAGCGCCCTGCCCC
>DMZZ01000168.1:5800-9348 GCA_003484805.1 Comamonadaceae bacterium
TTTGCCGGCGTGCCGCTCAGCCGGGTGGAACTGCTCAACACCAACAGCACCCAGGGTTTTGCCTTCGAGGTGCGCGGCGATGTCTGCGTGCAGATGGGGCAGATGGGCAAGAATTACCGCACCCTCATCGGCCAGCACACGGTCAAGTGCGACGGCGGCACCTGCCCCCGCCCCTGACGCACGGCACAACTGCGTCAGCCGGGAAAGCCCGCTGCCCTGCGCCGGGCGTCTGGTGTTCAATCCTCGTCTTTTGACTGCACGAGGAATGCACCGTTGAAAACCCTCCCAAAAATCGCACTGGGCACGCTGGCGGCCCTGGTGGTTGTCGGCACGGCCGGCTGGTTCAGCCTGGACAAGGAAACGCGCGGCCTGCTCAAGACCGTGCCCACCAACCGCGACCTGCTGTTCTGGAGCGTGCCGCAGCGCGACGCCGCCTTCCGCGCGCTTGACCGCATCCCGCTGCTGGCCAAGTGGCGGGTGGTGCAGCCCAGCAGCACACCGCGCGCCCTGCCCCCCGGGCCACCGCTGGCCTTGCCGCTGGACCTGGACGCCTACATGGCCGGCCAGCGCAGCAGCGCCATTCTCATCGTGCAGGGGGGCAAGCTGCGCGTGGAGCGCTACGGCCTGGATTACGGCCAGGACGGCCGCTGGACGAGCTTTTCCGTGGCCAAGTCGTTCACCTCCACCCTGGTGGGCGCCGCGCTGAAAGACGGCCACATCAAGAGCATGGACGACAAGGTGAGCGACTACATCACCGGCATGAAGGGCTCGGCCTACGATGATGTGAGCATCCGCCAGCTGCTCACCATGACCTCGGGCGTGCGCTGGAACGAAGACTACGGCGACCCCAATGCCGACGTCGCCAAATTCAACAACCACCAGCCCGAAGCCGGCGTGCCCGCCATCGTCAGCTACCTGCGCGGCCTGCCGCGCCAAGCCCCGGCGGGCGAGCGCTGGCTCTACAGCACGGGCGAGACGAACCTGGTGGGCATCCTCGTGAGCGAGGCCACGAAGAAGCCGCTGGCGCAGTACCTGGAAGAAAAGATCTGGAAGCCCGCAGGCATGGAGCAGCAGGCCACCTGGATTCTGAGCAAGACGGGCCAGGAGATCAGCGGCTGCTGCATCCAGGCAGCGGCACGCGACTACGCGCGCATGGGGCAGTTCATTCTGGAGGGCGCCAAGGTGCAGGGCCAGGGCATCCTGCCCGAAGGCTGGCTGCAGGACGCCACCACCAAGCGCGCGGACATCGGCAAGCCCGGGCGCGGCTACGGCTACCAGTGGTGGACCTACGACGACGGCAGCTTTGCCGCGCGCGGCATCTTTGGCCAGGGCATTTTCATCGACCCGAAGCGCCAGCTGGTGATTGCCTCCAACGCCAACTGGGCCGGGGGCGCCAGCTCGCCCAAGGAGAGCGAGGCGCGCGAGGCTTTCTACCAGGCAGTGCAGAAGGCCGTGGACGCAGAGGCCGCAGCGGCCAGGTAGGCCGCGCCACGGCGGGCAGCCCCCACGCCCGCCGTGGCACGCCGCCTACAATCGCGCCATGCGCGCCGTTCACTCCCTCTTGCTGCTGGCCCTGGCCAGTACGCCCGCCCTTGCCCAGAATACAAGCAAAAATGCCACTCAAGCCATGCCAGATGGGCGCGAGCAGCTATCTAAAAGTGAGCAACAGCCCGACCGCCTGAACCAGCGCACCGAGCGCATCCGCGTCGAAGACGGTGGCAGCCGCGTGGACGAGCTGCGCGTGGGCGGCCAGACGCAGAGCATCACCGTGCAGCCCAAGGTGGGCAACCTGCCTGAGTACGAGCTGCAGCCCTCCGACGGCGTGCGCAACCGCGCGCGCAATGGCGCCGAGTCCACCACGGGCGCCCGTGTGTGGAATGTGATGAAGTTCTGACCCTCCCTTTCCCTGCGCCCCGCTGCTGCGGGTGCCGCCCCCTGCTGTAATCCCGCCCTTTTTCCGTTCAGACCGATGGCCGTTTTCACACAAGTCTCCGACACCGAGGCGCGCGAATTGTTGCGCCGCCTGCAACTGGGCACGCTGCACGCGCTGCGTGGCATCGAGGGCGGCATCGAGAACACCAACTACTTCGTCACCTGCGACGAGGGTGAGTACGTGCTCACGCTGTTCGAGCGCCTCACGGCCGAACAGCTGCCCTTCTACCTCTACCTGATGAAGCACCTGGCGCACAAGGGCATCCCCGTGCCCGACCCGCGCGCCGACAAGGCTGGCGACATCCTGCACACCGTGTGCGGCAAACCGGCCGCCGTGGTCAACCGCCTGGCGGGCCGCAGCCAGTTGGCCCCCGAGGCGGTGCACTGCGCCGCCGTGGGCGACATGCTGGCGCGCATGCACCTGGCCGCACGCGACTACGACCGCCACCAGCCCAACCTGCGCAGCCTGCCCTGGTGGAACGAGACCGTGCCCGTGGTGCTGCCGCACATCGGCCCGGACGCCGCTGCGCTGGTATGCGCCGAGCTGGCCTACCAGAACCACATCGCCGCCAGCCCGGCCTATGCCGCGCTGCCGCGCGGCCCGGTGCATGCCGACCTGTTCCGCGACAACGTGATGTTCGAGGGCGAGCAGCTCACGGGCTTCTTCGACTTCTATTTCGCCGGGGTGGACACCTTTTTGTTCGACCTGGCCGTGTGCCTGAACGACTGGTGCATCGACCTGCCCACCGGCCGCCACGATGCCGAGCGCGCCGCCGCCATGCTGGGCGCCTACCAGGCCGTGCGGCCTTTGACGGCCGCCGAGCGCGCGCTGCTGCCCGCCATGGCGCGTGCGGGCGCGCTGCGCTTCTGGATTTCGCGGCTGTGGGACTTTTACCTGCCGCGCGAGGCCTCGATGCTCACGCCGCACGACCCCACGCACTTCGAGCGCGTGCTGCGACAGCGCATCGAGCACCCTGTCACGCTTGGACCTGACGCCTAGGGCTCGTTCGGAAAAAAGCTGTGCATTTGGCCATTCGGTTTGGAATGCCATGCGAGGCGTGAAGCGCGCCGTGTGGCTCTGCCACACAAGCGATTCGCAACGATGCAGGGCGCCCAAAGCGGATGAGCCAAATGTGCATGTTTTTTCCGAATGAGCCCTTACCATAGGCGCCTACATGAAACTACGCATCGTCCCCCCCCGCACCGGCATCACCTGGGTGCGCAGCGGCATCTTCGTCTTTCGTCGCCAGCCCCTGGCCATGGCGGCGCTGTTCTTCATGACCATGGCGGCCATGTCGCTGGTGTCTGTCTTGCCGCTGATCGGCCCGGCACTGGCGCTCATGCTCCTGCCCTCAGCCACGCTGGCCATGATGGTGGCCTCGGCCGAGGCGGTGCAAGGGCGGTTTCCGACACCGGCCGTGCTGCTGGTGGCGTTTCGCACCGGCCGCCAGCGCCTGAACCACATGCTGCAGCTGGGCGCACTGTATGCGGTCGGTTTCCTGGGCGTGATTGCCCTTTCGGCCCTGTTCGACGTCGGCCAGTGCGCGCAGGAGTACCAGGGCGGCGCCCCGCTCACCCAGGAGACCGTGGAAAACAGTGACTTCCAGCTCGCCGTG